>NZ_JAFLNG010000015.1 GCF_017427025.1 Streptomyces sp. FH025 | reverse complement strand
CCCTCGGACGGAAGAACGGGTTCGGGCTGCTCCGGCTCGTCCTGGCGCTGGCCGTGATCTTCGCCCACGCGATGCCACTCGGGATGGGCAAGCCGGACCTGGGGCTGCTGGAGTCGCGGCACCAGACGAACGTCGGCGCGATCGCGGTGAGCGGCTTCTTCGTGCTCTCGGGGCTGCTGATCACGCGCAGCGGCATGCGGCTGACCCCGGCGCGGTTCCTGTGGAACCGGGCGATCCGCATCCTGCCCGGGCTGTGGGCCTGCCTGCTGCTGACGGCGTTCGTGATCGCCCCGGTGGTGGCGTACCACCAGGGCCGGCTGGCTGGCTTCTGGTCCCACCCGCAGGGCCCGTGGGAGTACCTCCGGGCCAACTGGTCCATCGGCGTCTACCAGTGGGGCATATCCGGACTGCTCGACCACGTCCCGCACCCCACCGCCTTCAACGGCTCGGTGTGGTCGCTCGCGTACGAGGTCCTCTGCTACCTGATGGTGGTCTCGCTGGCCGCGCTCGGCGTGCTGCGGCGGGCCCGCTGGGCCGTCACGCTGATGGTACTGGGGCTCTACGCCTACATGGTCCACCTCGCGACCGCCTTCCCCCACCTGCGCGCCCCCGAGTACGCGCCGAGCGGCCTGACCGGGTGGCAGCTGCCCTTCCTGGGCGAGATCAGCATGGACATGCTGATACCGCTGGTCCTCATGTTCGGCCTCGGCGCGCTCGCGGAGCTGTACAAGGACCGCCTGCCGATCAACGGCCTGCTGGCCCTGGCCTCCGTCCTCGTCTTCCTCGGCACCGCCCGGTACGGCGGCTTCACGCTGTTCGGGCTGCCCGCCTTCGCGTACCTGCTGATCTGGCTCGCGTGCCGGATGCCCGGGCCGCTCACCAAGGTCGGCACCAAGGTCGACCTGTCGTACGGGGTGTACATCTACGCGTTCCCGATCCAGCAGTGCCTCTCGCTGTGGGGCGTCAACAAGCACGGGTACTGGGCCTACACGGCGGCCTCGGTGGCGCTGTCGGTCGCGGCCGCGTTCTGCTCCTGGCACGTGGTCGAGAAGCCGGCGCTCAAGCTGAAGGACGTGGGCCTGCGCAAGCCGCCCCGCGAGCCCGAGCAGCCGTCGGCCGTGCAGTCGGCCCTGCCGCTCACCCAGGTCCCGGGCTGACCCTCCCCCGCAACGGAACCGGGCCCGGTACGCGATGCGCGTACCGGGCCCGGTCCGTAGGTGGGGCGGGAGCACTCAGAGCTTGCCGACGGAGTCCCCGTCGAAGCGCTCCTGGTTGAGCCGCGCGCCCTCGGAGATGGCGACGGTGCGGGCCATGTCGGTGAGCTTCTTCTCCAGCGAGCGGAAGCGCAGGTAGGTGTTGAGCGCCAGGAAGGCCAGCGCCAGGACCATCAGGTACAGCACCAGGTCGGTGCCGCGGCCGACGCCGAACCGGTTCGCCACCCAGGTGACGTCGTCGGGACGCAGCACCGCGTATATGTTCGCGAGCACGAACAGCACGAAGGCGATGCGCTTCCAGGCCCTGGTGTTGGTCCGGTCCCAGCGCCGGATGAAGATGAGCGCCGCGGTGCCGGCGCCCAGCACCAGTACCAGTTGGATCCAGAAGTACTTCATCGCCGGCCACGCTCCCGGAGCGAGATGTCGAAGAGGATGTTGACGCCGTTGATCAGGGACTGGCCCTTGGCGCGTGAGTAGTCGGTGTAGAGGATGTCCACGGGAACCTCCACGACGCGCAGCGAGGACTTCGCCAGCAGGCCGACGATCTCCGAGGCGTGGGCCATCCCGTTCATGGTGATGCGGAGCTGGGAGGCGGCCTCCCGGTTGATCACGCGCAGCCCGTTGTGCGAGTCGGTGAGCTTCAGCTTGCGGGCGGTCGGGCTGACCGCGGCCGCCGTGCGGAGCACCACGCGCTTGATCATCGGGACCTGCTCGGACTGCTCGATGAAGCGCGAGCCGAGGACCACGTCGGCCGTCCCCGCGCGCAGCACGGCGACCATCTTCTCGACGTCGGCCGTCTGGTGCTGGCCGTCGGCGTCGAAGGTCGCGAAGTACTGGGCGCCGGGCTGCGCCAGCGCGTAGGAGAGCCCGGTCTGGAGGGCGGCGCCCTGGCCCAGGTTGACCGGGTGCCGCACCAGGTGGGCCCCGGTGGTCATGATGTGCTCGGCCGAGCCGTCGGAGCTCCCGTCGTCGACCACGACGATGTTCGGGAACGTCTTGCGGGCGTTCTCCACCACATCGGCGATCACCTCGCCTTCGTTGTAGGCGGGGATCACCAGCCAGACATCGTCGTATTGGGACATGGTTGCTTCCTGGGCGCTGGGAGGGAGTTGCTGAACGGATCGCACGGCTCAGGCCCGGCGGCCGGCCACGTGGCTCAGCATCGCCCCGACGCCGCGCACGCCCGCCTTGCGGCCCGCCGCGGGGATCATGCTGAGCGCGTGCAGCCGGGAGGAGATGAAGCGCCGGGAGATGGTGGCGGCCCGGTGCCAGCCGTGGGCGTCCAGCCGGTCCGCGGTCTCCCGGAAGAAGCGGCGGGCCTCCTCGAAGCGCTTGCCCGTGAAGGCGGTGACCGAGGACTCACTGACCGCGTGCCGACGGTAGCTGAAGCAGACCTCGGGCGTGACGGCCAGCGGGACGTCCGCGAGCAGCAGGTCGACGATGATCGCGAGGTCCTGGATGACCCCGAGGTCCGCCCGGAAGGCGGTGGCCTGCATGTCCTTGGTCCGCCAGCAGACCGACGGGAAGTACAGCCAGTCGCCCCGCATCAGGCTCATCGCGAGCGGCTCGCCGGACATCAGCAGCGGCCCCGGGTCCTTCGGCGCGTACAGCTTGCGCTTGACGGTGTCGGCGAGGCTGCTGGCCGGGTTGCCGTCGGCGTCGATGACCAGCACGCCGGGCTGGACCATGCCGGCCCCCGGGAAGCGCTCCAGCGCCCCCCGGATCACCTTCAGGTAGTTCGGGTGCATCAGGTCGTCGCAGCCCATGAGCACGAGGTAGTCGTACTCGGCGAGCTGGACGCAGCGGTTGAAGTTGCCGCTGACCCCGAGGTTGGTCTCGTTGCGCAGGTAGCGCACCCGCGGGTCCGCGAGGGACTCGAACCAGCCGGGGACGTCCGGCTCCTTGCCGTCGTCGACGACCGTGAGGCGCCAGTCGTCGCCGTCCTGGGCCAGCACGCTGCGGACGGCGTCCTGCATCAGCCGGACGTCGCCGTAGTACGGCATCAGGATCTCGAAACGGGACATCGCGGGTACCTAAACCTTGCCGATGAGCTCGGGCCGACGGGCGGCGCGGGTGGCGGGCTCGATGGCCTTCACGTTCGCCGGCATGCGGCGGATGAGGGCGAGCAGCAGCACCAGGCCGGCCCGGGCCAGGTAGATCGTCGCCTTGATCGGGGAGGCGGAGGGCGTGCCGGTGGTGCGCTC
Source organism: Streptomyces sp. FH025 (assembly GCF_017427025.1). GTDB lineage: Bacteria > Actinomycetota > Actinomycetes > Streptomycetales > Streptomycetaceae > Kitasatospora. Next base: position 27,687 of record NZ_JAFLNG010000015.1, on the reverse strand, counting down.
GCGCATCGCGACCGGCACCTGGCGGATCACGAAGCCGCAGCGGGCGGCGCCGACCATGCTCTCGATGGTGTCGCCCAGGTACTCGACCGGGTACCAGTGCGAGAAGAACTCGATCATCGGCTTGTTGCAGGCCTTGAAGCCCGAGGTGGTGTCGGTCAGCCGGGTCCGGGCGACCCGCGACAGCACCACCGAGAGCAGCTTCATCGCCCAGGCGCGCGGGCCGCGCACCTTGTACGAGCCCTCGCCGGCGAAGCGGGCGCCGATGACCAGGTCGGCCTCGTCGCGGAGCTTCTCCAGCAGCGCGGGGACGTAGGCCGGGTCGTGCTGGCCGTCGGCGTCGCACTGGATCGCCACGTCGTAGCCGTGCAGGTGCGCGTAGCGGTAGCCGAACCGCATCGCGCCGCCGACGCCGAGGTTGTACGGCAGCTGGGCGACCTTGGAGCCGCAGGCGGCGGCGACGGCGGCCGTGCTGTCCGTCGACCCGTCGTCGACGACCAGGGTGTCCACGCCGGGCAGCTTCTGCTGGATCTCGCGGAGGATCTTCGGCAGGCCCTCCGCCTCGTTCCAGGCGGGAAGGATGATCAGTACCCGCTTGCCGTCGATCATGCCTTCACCTCGGGGTCGTTCGCGCCGTTGCCCGTGCGGGCGATCGGGAAGTCATGGTGCTCGGCGAGGTGCGCGCGCATCATGGCGACGTCCTCGGCCAGGGTGCGGGTCTCGGCCTCCAGCCGGCTGGTCTCCCAGCTGAGGTGCACGCAGACCATCAGGACCAGCACGAAACCGGCGAACAGCACCAGGCTGACGCCGGACGCCACGCCGAGCTTGCGTGCGGTCGAGTCCAGCAGCCGCGGGAAGAACCCCAGCGGGGCGATCACGATGCCGATGCCCAGCCAGAGCGCCGCGTACTTCTCCCGGAGCTGCTGGCGGCGCAGCAGCTCCAGAATCCACGCGAGCACCAGCACGCCGGTGATCGAGGTCAGCACACTCAGCTGCACGATGGATCTCGCCTTTCACGCGTTGGTGAGGCATAGGGGTGAGTGGGGCACATGTTAGGGATGCCGGAACCGCGGCACGTCTCCGGGGGGAGCCGTGGCGACACCGTGATCAGCTCGCGGAGACCGTGTCGACGGAGACGGCGGCCTGTGAAGTGTCCGTACCGGCGCCGCGCACGCTACCGTCGCCGCGCAGCGCCAGCAACATGACCATCAGCACCACGAGCGGACCGACGGTGTACGCGGCCTCCACCCGGCCCGCCGGAGCGCCCGGCAGGCAGGTCACCAGGAGCAGCGCCGCGGTGCCGAGCACCCATCCGAGCAGCTGGCGACGGTGGTGTCCGCGGGCGATGACCGCCTGGCCGACGACCGTGGCGAGCAGGTAGGCGAGCGTGCCCACCGAGAGCCAGAGGAAGTCCACCGGGCCGAGGGCGTGCCGGTCCGCGTTGAACGCGATGTGGATCACCCACGGCCCCAGGACCACGGCGGGCACTCCCCCGAGCACGCCGAGGGCCGCCACCATCCCACAGGTCTTGGTGAGGAGTTTACGGAACCCGGCCCGGTCGCCGGTCGCCACGGCCGTCGACAGCCCCGACATCAGCGAGGCCTGCAACGCGCCGAACACGAACAACGGCACCCGGCTGAGCACCATCGCGCCGGTGAACGCGCCGACCAGCACGGCCTGCGTGGGCGCCAGCACCTGGATGCTGAGCACGGCGGCGTTCGCGACGAACTGCGCCAGCAGGAAGGAGACGGTCAGCATGCCCAGGCCGCTGCACAGCTCCCGCCAGCCGATGGCCGGCCCCGGGAGCGCGATCCGCAGCGTCCGCGGCAGGCTCACCAGCATGGCGAGCACCGGGGAGACGGCCAGGATCAGGCTGTACGCGAGCGCCGAGTGCACGCCCGCCACCAGCAGGCCGACCGAGAGGAGGATCCGCAGGACGCCGTCCAGGCCGAGCTGGAGGCCGTACGCGCCGAAGTGGCCGAGGCCGGCCAGCACGCCGCGGGTCAGGTAGCAGGCGGCCGGCCCGACGAAGGCGGCGGCGAGCGCCACCACCAGGCTCCGGTCGCCGTGGAAGAACACGTTCGCGATCGGCCGGGAGAACGCCCCCAGCCCGACGAGCACCGCCAGCAGCAGCCCGCCGGTCAGCACGGCCGCCTTGCGCAGCACCGGGGCCGCGCCCTCCCCGCGGGCGGCCCGGGCGGCGATCACCCGGGTCAGCTCCTGCTCGACCGGGAAGAACAGTCCGAGCGCGAAGGACATCGCCATGGTCCACAGCACGGAGACCTCGGCGAGCGCCTCGCGGTCGAGCGCGTGCCCGGCCACCGCGAGGTGCACGTACGAGGCCCCGCCGAGGGTGACCGTGCCGACGCCGACCGCCAGCAGCCCCGGCGGCAGCGCGCGCGTCAACCGGCCGAGCACGCCGCTCACCGCTCCGCCGCGGTGCGCAGCTCGCGGAACGCCGGGCGCTCCAGGGCCTCGGCCAGCATGGCCCGCCACTCGGGCAGCGGCGCCAGCCCGGCGGCGGCCCAGCGGTCGTGGGCCAGCACGCTGAAGGCGGGGCGGACGGCCGGGCGGACGAAGGCCTCCGAGGTCGTCGGCCGGATCCGCTCCGGGTCGAGCCCGCTCAGCGCGTAGGTCTCGCGGGCCAGCCCGCACCAGGTGGTCCGGCCGCTCGCGGTGCCGTGGTAGACCCCGGCCGGGGCCCAGCCCCCGAGCGCGGCCCGGCCGAGCTCGACCAGGCGTTCGGCCAGCGCGTACGACCAGGTCGGCTGACCGTGCTGGTCGTCGACGACGTCCAGGGTGTCCCGCTGGGCGGCCAGCTTGAGCATGGTGGCCACGAAGTTCGGGCCGTGCTCGCCGTACAGCCAGGCGGTGCGCACGACGTAGCCGTGCTCGGGGAGGAGTTCGGCGACGGCCTGCTCCCCCACCAGCTTGCTGCGGCCGTACGCGTTGACCGGGGCGGTCGGGGCGTCCTCCGGGCAGGGCTCGGTGGCGTCGCCCGGCAGGACGTAGTCGGTGGAGACGTGCAGCAGCCGGGCGCCGCTCCCGGCGCAGGCCGCGGCCAGGTGGCGCACCCCGGTGCCGTTGACGGCGGTGGCGGCCTCCTCCTCGGTCTCCGCCGCGTCGACGTTCGTCCACGCGGCGCAGTTGACCACGATGTCGTGGCCGTCGACGGCGGCCCGCACGGCCGCGGCGTCGGTGATGTCGAGGTCGGCCCGGCGCAGCGCGGTCACCTCGGCGCACGGATCGGCGGCGAGCACCGCCAGCAGGTCCTGCCCGAGCATCCCGGCCGCGCCGGTGACCAGCCAGCGCACCCGGGGGGCGTTCGCGGTCACTTCTCCAGGGCCGCCTTCTGCTTCAGCGGCTCCCACCAGGCGCGGTTCTCGCGGTACCAGGCGATGGTCTGGGCGAGGCCGTCCGGGAAGGTCACCTGCGGCTCGTAGCCGAGCTCCTCGCGGATCTTGCTGATGTCCAGCGAGTAGCGCAGGTCGTGGCCCTTGCGGTCCTCGACGTACTCGACCATGCTCCAGTCGGCGCCGGCGGCCTCCAGCAGCAGGCCGGTCAGCTCCTTGTTGGTGACCTCGGTGCCGCCGCCGATGTTGTAGACCTCACCGGCGCGGCCGCCGCGCATGACCAGCTCGATGCCCCGGCAGTGGTCCGAGACGTGCAGCCAGTCGCGGATGTTGCCGCCGTTGCCGTACAGCGGCACCTTCCGGCCGTCGATCAGGTTGGTGGTGAACAGCGGGATGACCTTCTCCGGGAACTGGTAGTGCCCGTAGTTGTTGGAGCAGCGGGTCACCACGACGTCCATGCCGTGGGTGCGGTGGTACGCCAGCGCCAGCAGGTCGGAGCCGGCCTTGGAGGCCGAGTAGGGGGAGTTCGGGGCCAGCGGCCAGGTCTCCGTCCAGGAACCCTCGGTGATCGAGCCGTAGACCTCGTCGGTGGAGACGTGGACGAAGCGGCCCACACCGTGCTTGCGGGCGGCGTCCAGGAGGACCTGGGTGCCCAGCACGTTGGTCACGACGAAGGGGCCGGCGCCGGCGATCGAGCGGTCCACGTGCGACTCGGCGGCGAAGTGCACCACCACGTCGTGGCCCGGCATGACCTGGTCGACGGCGTCCGCGTCGCAGATGTCGCCCTGCACGAAGCTGTAGCCCGGGTGGCTCGCCACCGGGTCCAGGTTCTCCAGGACTCCCGAGTAGGTGAGCTTGTCGAAGACGGTTATCCGGGCGCTCTCATCGGCTCCGAGGAGCTGACGGACGAACTCCGAACCGATGAATCCGGCGCCGCCGGTCACGAGGATGCGCATAATGCGCGTAGTCTACCGTCGCCGATCGAGGGCCTCGTACGGCCCGGGGCGGGCGCTACCGGCGACTCACATAAGCTGCTCGCATGCGTGGAATCCTCCTGGCCGGCGGGACCGGCTCGCGCCTGTGGCCACTGACGCGGGCGGTCTCGAAGCAACTGCTCCCGGTCTTCGACAAGCCGATGATCTACTACCCGCTGTCCACCCTGGTGATGGCGGGGATCAGCGAGATCCTGATCATCACCACCCCCGCGGACCGCGACCAGTTCGAGCGCCTGCTGGGCGACGGCTCGCAGCTGGGCCTGAAGCTGGAGTACGCCGTCCAGGAGAAGCCCGAGGGCATCGCCCAGGCCTTCGTGCTCGGCGCGGACTTCATCGGCGACGAGTCCGTCGCCCTCATCCTCGGCGACAACATCTTCCACGGCAGCGGCCTCGGCACCCGGCTGGCCAAGGACACCGACGCCCCCGGCGGCCGGGTCTTCGCCTACCCGGTGGCCGACCCGACCGCGTACGGCGTGGTCGAGTTCGACGAACACGGCCACGCGATCTCCATCGAGGAGAAGCCCGCCCAGCCCAAGTCCCGCTACGCCGTCCCCGGCCTGTACTTCTACGACAACCAGGTCGTGGAGATCGCCCGCGGCCTGAAGCCCAGCGCGCGCGGCGAGCTGGAGATCACCGCGGTCAACGACGCCTACCTGCGCAAGGGTGAGCTGAACGTCACCATCCTGGACCGCGGCACCGCCTGGCTGGACACCGGCACCTTCGTCTCGATGGTCCAGGCCTCCGAGTTCGTCCGGGTCATCGAGGAGCGCCAGGGCTTCAAGATCGGCTGCATCGAGGAGGCCGTCTGGCGGGCCGGCCTGATCAGCGACGACCAGCTGCGCGAGCTCGCCGAACCGCTGCTGAAGAGCGGCTACGGACAGTACCTGCTGGCCCTGCTGGACGAGGAGAACGCCCGGTGAAGTTCCGCGAACTGAGCATCGACGGCCTGATCGAGATCACCCCGCAGCTGCACGGCGACCCCCGTGGGCTGTTCACCGAGTGGTACCGCTTCGACCGGCTGGCCGAGGTCGTCGGCCACCCGCTGCGGCTGGCCCAGGCCAACCTGTCGGTCTCCTCGCGCGGCGTGGTCCGCGGCATCCACTTCGCCGACGTGCCGCCCGGCCAGGCCAAGTACGTGACCTGCGTGCGCGGCGCCGTGCTCGACGTCATCGTCGACCTGCGGGTCGGCTCGCCGACCTTCGGCCGTTGGGAGGGCGTCCGGCTCGACGACGTGGACCGCCGCGCGGTCTACATCCCGGAGGGCATGGGCCACGGCTTCTGCGCGCTGACCGACGACGCCACGCTCTCGTACCTCTGCTCCGAGACGTACAACCCGACCGGCGAGCACTCCGTGCACCCGCTCGACCCGGACCTGGGCATCGAGTGGCCGGCCGAGGAGCCGCTGCTGTCGGCCCGGGACGCGGCCGCGCCGTCGCTGGCGGAGGCGATCTCCTCCGGCCTGCTGCCGACGTACGAGTCCTGCAAGGCGTTCACCGAGAGCCTGCGCACCGAGCAGGGCTGAACCCCTCGGAACGCGTGAAGGCCCGGCCGGTTCGCACCGGCCGGGCCTTCGCGCGTTCAGGTCACTTGTCCCGGAACACCCAGTACTTGTAACCGAAGTAGTTCACCACCGAGAGGATCACCAGGGCGATCGCGCGGGCGAGCAGGTAGAACAGGCCGAGCTTCACGAACCCGCCGACCAGCAGCACGGTGCCGAGCCAGTTGCCGCCGGCCATCACCATGTAGCGGGCGGTCTGCTTGCCGACCGGGGAGGAGCTCTCGAAGGCCCAGATCCGGTTCAGCAGGAAGTTCGTGGTGAAGCCGGCCAGCACCGCGACCAGGGTGGAGGGGGCCAGCGGCAGCTTGAGCACCCCGTGCAGGACGAAGAGCAGGCCCATGTCGACCGCGGTGCTGGTGACACCCGCGGCCAGGAACCGGACCGCGCTATGGCCCAGCAGTGCGGCGATTCGGCCCTTCGCGGAGGATTCGGACACGTCCGCGGGCGATTCCAGTTGAGTCACGGGGGAATCGTAAGTGCAACGCCCCGCGGTCACACAGCCGCCCGGGGTGGTCGAATTCGGCCACCCGTTATCTTGGTCGCGTGTCCTCATACTCCCCCGCCGTGACCACTCCCCCAGCGTCGGCCGCGAGCAGATCCGGCGACGGCTCCGACCGTTCCGGCCGGCTGCTGTTCCGGCGGACGTGGTGGACCGCGTTCATCGGATTCTTCCTCGTGTGCGCGGGCTGGGCCCTCGCCGCGCCCTACGACGCGAGCCCGGACGAGCGGGAGCACATCGTCCGCGCGGTCGGCGTGGCCCGGGGCGAGTTCGCACCCAAGCCCGAGGCCGCCGGCGGCGGCACCGGTGCCTTCCAGCACGTGCCGGCCTCGATCGTCCGGGACAACTGCTGGTGGTTCGACCCCACCAAGTCGGCGGCCTGCGCCAAGGAGCCCGGCGGTGACCAGCAGATCGAGCGGGTGGGGACCAGGGCGGGCCGGTACAACCCGCTCTACTACGCGCTGGTCGGCTGGCCGATGGCGCTGTGGCCCAACTGGCTTGGCCTGACCCTGGCGCGGCTGGTCAGCGCCGCCCTGGTGTCCGCGCTGCTGGCCTCGGCCGCACACGCCCTCGTCGCCTGGACCAGGCACCGGGTCGCGGCGGCCGGTGTGCTGGTCGCGGTCACCCCGATCACCGCCCACCTGGCGGGTTCGATCAACCCCAACGGCATCGAGATCGCGGCCGGCGTGGCCCTCATCGCGGCCCTCATCCCGACCATGCTGGACCCGGAGCAGCCGCTGCGCCGGGCGGCCATGGTCCAGATCGGGATCGCCGGAGCGGTGCTGATGACGGTCCGCTCGCTCGGGCCGCTCTGGGCCGCCGTGATCGTCGGGATCATGCTCATCCCGGCCAAGCGGGAGCGGCTGAAGCAGCTGCTGCGTTTCCGGCCGGCCTGGTGGGCGGCCGGCACCCTGTTCCTCACCGGCGCCGCGGGGGCGCTGTGGACCGTGGTGATGAAGGCCTCCGAGATGATGCCGGTGCAGGTGCCGCCCGGCATAACGGTGCCCAAGGCGATCCGGTACGAGGTGATCGTGCGCTGGCCCGAGTACTTCACCGAGCTCGTCGGCGTGCCGTCCTGGCTCGACACCCGCCTGCCCGGGACGGCGTACTACCTGTGGTTCCTGGCCATCGGCTGCCTGGTGCTGCCCGCCGTCGCGTTCGGCACCTGGAGCGATCGCTGGCGGGTGTTCGCGTTCTTCCTCGCCCCGTTCGGCGCGATCACGCTCTCGGACGCGATGGAGGCGCACAAGGTCGGTTTCGCCGCCCAGGGCCGGTACATGCTGCCGGTCGTCGTCGGGGTGCCGCTGCTCGCGGCCTTCGTCATCGGGCAGCGCGGCGGGCTCAGCCCGGCCCGGTCGGCCTCACTGGTGCGCACGGTCGCCCTGGTGGTGCTGCCGCTCCAGCTGGCCTTCCTGGCGTACACGATGATCCGCTGGCAGGCCGGGGTCGGGAACTCGGTGGACTACACCCCGCTCAACCCGCTCTCCGGCACCTGGCACCCGCCGACGGGCTCGGCGACCGCGCTGCTGACCGGCGTGGCCGGCTGCCTGGTGCTCGGGTACTGGGCCTGGACCAGCACCGGCCGCCGGGCCGAGGCCGCACGGGAACAGCGGCTCGCCGAGATCAGCGCTTCCTGAAGACCCACAGTTTGAGGAGGACGAACCGGGCCACGGTGGCGAGACCGTTCGCCACCACCAGCCCGGTCACCTCGACCACCCGGGACGCGTGCGGGACCGCCACGCCGAGCAGCGCCAGTGCGCCGCTGCTGAGGCCGAGCCCGATCAGGAACGCCACCGCGCCCTGGAGCTGGTGGCGCACCGCGCCGTCCGAGCCGGTGATGCCGAAGGTGAAGCGCCGGTTGGCCGCGGTGTTGGCCACCGCGCTCACGGCCAGCGCGACCAGGTTGGCCGCCTGCGACGAGGTGACGGCGCGCAGGGCGACGAACAGCCCCAGGTAGAAGAGGGTGCTCAGCACCCCGATGACGACGAAGGACGGCAGCTGCCGCCGGACCGATCGCGGTCCGGCGGCTTCTTCGTGGCGGGTGTCCCGGCCGTCGCGCTCGTCCCGGTCCGCGGAGAGGATCTCGTTCACTCGTCCGTACCGTACCGGTCCTGGTCCTCGGCCGAGTCGTAGCCGATGAAGTAGGCGGGCCGCGCCTGGACCGCCGAGTAGATCCGGCCGACGTACTCGCCGAGCAGCCCGACGCAGACCAGCTGGACGGCGCCGATGAACAGCATCCCTATGAACAGCGAGGACCAGCCGGGCACGGTGGAGCCGAGCGCGTACGAGACCGTCGTGTAGAGCGCCAGCAGGATGCAGACCAGGAAGCTGAACAGCCCGAGCCAGGTGGCCAGTCGCAGCGGCGACGCGGAGAAGTTGGTGACGCTGTCCAGGGCCAGCCGGACCATCTTGGAGAGCGGGTAGTGGGTGCTGCCCGCGACCCGCTCCTCGCGCACGTAGACCACCTCGCCGCTGGGGAAGCCCAGCCACGGCACCAGCAGCCGGTAGACCGGCTGGTGCTCGGGCATCGCCTTCAGCGCGTCCACTGCGGCCCGGCTGAGCAGCCGGTAGTCGCCGGCCTGGTTGGGCATCTGCTTGCCGACCAGCTTGCGCATCAGCCAGTAGTACGCCCCGGCGGTGCGGCGCTTGAAGAAGGTGTCGGTGCCGCGGTCGCCGCGGACGCCGTAGACGATGTCGAGGCTCTGCTCGCGGGCGAGCGCCAGCATCTCGGGGATCTTCTCCGGCGGGTCCTGGAGGTCGGCGTCGATGGAGACGACGTAGTCGCCGTGGGCGCGGTGGATGCCGGCGGTGAGGGCGGCCTGGTGGCCGGAGTTGCGGGAGAAGCGGACGATGCGGAACTCCGGCCAGTCCTGGCGGATCTTCTGCATCAGCACCGGCGTCACGTCGGTGCTGCCGTCGTCGACGCCGACCACCTCGTAGGTCACGTCGAGCCCGTCGAGGATCGGCCGCAGCCGCTCGACGGTCAGCGGGAGCGCCTCCTGCTCGTTGTAGATCGGCATCACGATCGACAACAGCGGTGCCGTTGACATGCGTTGGTCCCACTTTCCGCGCTGGCGGGGCTGGCTGGTGGCCCGACGATAACAGTCTGCGATGAGCGGCCGGTGAAAGGAGTCACGCTCCGGTGAAGGCCCCATGAAACGCCGCAGGGCCCCGCACACCACGGTGTGCGGGGCCCTGCGGACTCAGCCTGTACGAGGCAGGCAGGTCAGATCGTCAAATTACTTGAGGATCTTGGTGACCTGGCCGGCGCCGACGGTGCGGCCACCCTCACGGATGGCGAACTTCAGGCCCTCCTCCATGGCGATCGGCTGGATCAGCTGAACCGTCATGGCGGTGTTGTCGCCCGGCATGACCATCTCGGTGCCCTCGGGGAGGGTCACGACGCCGGTCACGTCCGTGGTACGGAAGTAGAACTGCGGGCGGTAGTTGTTGAAGAACGGGGTGTGGCGGCCACCCTCGTCCTTCGACAGGATGTAGGCCTGGGCCTCGAACTCGGTGTGCGGGGTGACCGAGCCCGGCTTGATGATGACCTGGCCGCGCTCGACGTCCTCGCGCTTGATGCCACGGAGCAGCAGACCGACGTTCTCACCGGCCTGGCCCTCGTCGAGCAGCTTGCGGAACATCTCGATGCCGGTGACCGTGGTGGTGGTCTTCTCGTTCTTGATGCCGATGATGTCAACGGTCTCGTTGACCTTCAGGATGCCGCGCTCGATGCGACCGGTGACGACGGTGCCACGACCGGTGATCGTGAAGACGTCCTCGATCGGCATCAGGAACGGCTGGTCCACGGCGCGGGCCGGGGTGGGGATGTTCTCGTCGACGGCCTTCATCAGGCCGAGGAGCTTCTGGCCCCACTCGGCGTCGCCCTCGAGGGCCTTCAGCGCGGAGACGCGGACGACCGGCAGGTCGTCGCCCGGGAACTCGTACTCGGAGAGCAGCTCACGGACCTCGAGCTCGACGAGCTCCAGGATCTCCTCGTCGTCCACCATGTCGGCCTTGTTCAGGGCGACGACGATGTACGGAACGCCGACCTGGCGGGCCAGGAGGACGTGCTCCTTGGTCTGCGGCATCGGGCCGTCGGTGGCGGCGACCACCAGGATGGCGCCGTCCATCTGGGCGGCACCGGTGATCATGTTCTTGATGTAGTCAGCGTGACCCGGGCAGTCGACGTGCGCGTAGTGACGGTCCTCGGTCTGGTACTCGACGTGCGCGATCGAGATGGTGATACCGCGCTGACGCTCCTCCGGGGCCTTGTCGATCTGGTCGAACGGCGTGAAGGGGTTCAGGTCCGGGTACGCGTCGTGCAGCACCTTGGTGATGGCCGCGGTCAGCGTGGTCTTGCCGTGGTCGATGTGACCGATGGTGCCGATGTTGACGTGGGGCTTCGTCCGCTCGAACTTCGCCTTCGCCACTGAGTCCTCCTGAGGACAGTTCCTGTACGCCGTGCTGACGTCAGTTGGTCTGAATCGGGCTTGGTCCGTGGTGCCGCAAGCACCTCGTACCGTCCCGCGGGTGGGGGCCGGAGGCCCCGGGGGAATCCGCCTGGATTCCCCCGGGTCGCCTCCTAATAGCCTAAGGGTTCGGAATCATCCCGAATTGTCGGGCTGATCCCGAGGCCGGCTGAGCCGGACTCACTCGCCCTTGGACTTGGCGATGATCTCCTCAGCCACGGCCTTGGGGACCTCGGCGTACGAGTCGAACTGCATCGAGTAGCTCGCGCGACCAGAGGTCTTGCTGCGCAGGTCACCGACGTAGCCGAACATCTCGGAGAGGGGCACCAGCGCCGTGACGACGCGGGCACCGTGACGCTCGTCCATGGACCGGATCTGGCCACGACGAGAGTTGATGTCGCCGATCACGTCGCCCATGTAGTCCTCGGGCGTGGTGACCTCGACGGCCATCATCGGCTCGAGGAGGACCGGCTTGGCCTTCCTCGCGCCTTCCTTGAAGGCCATCGAACCGGCGATCTTGAACGCGAGCTCGGAGGAGTCGACGTCGTGCGACTGGCCGTCCAGCAGCTTCACGCGGACACCCTGCAGCGGGTAGCCGGCGAGCACACCGAACTCCATGGCCTCCTGGCAACCGGCGTCGACCGACGGGATGTACTCGCGCGGGACGCGGCCACCGGTGACCAGGTTGACGAACTCGTAGCCCTCGGCCTGCTCGAGCGGCTCGATCGCGATCTGCACCTTGGCGAACTGACCGGAACCACCGGTCTGCTTCTTGTGGGTGTAGTCGATGCGCTCGACGGCCTGACGGATCGTCTCGCGGTACGCGACCTGCGGCTTGCCGACGTTGGCCTCGACCTTGAACTCACGCTTCATACGGTCGACCAGCACCTCGAGGTGCAGCTCGCCCATACCCGCGATGATGGTCTGGCCGGTCTCCTCGTCCGTGTTGACCTGGAAGGACGGGTCCTCCTCGGCGAGACGCTGGATGGCGACACCCAGCTTCTCCTGGTCACCCTTGGACTTGGGCTCGATGGCGACGCGGATGACCGGGGCCGGGAAGTCCATGGACTCCAGGATGACCGGGTTCTTCTCGTCGGCCAGCGTCTCACCGGTGGTGGTCTGCTTCAGGCCCATGACGGCGACGATGTCGCCGGCGCCCACCGACTCGATCTCCTCACGCTTGTTCGCGTGCATGCGGTAGATCTTGCCGATGCGCTCCTTCTTGCCCTTCACGGCGTTCAGCACGGAGGTGCCGGACTCCAGGCGACCGGAGTAGATCCGGACGAAGGTGAGCTTGCCCAGGTGCGGGTCGGACATGATCTTGAACGCCAGCGCGGCCAGCGGCTCGTCGTCCGAGGCCTTGCGGGAGATCTTGGTGTCCGGGTCGTTGGGCTTGGTGCCCTCGATGGACTCGATGTCCAGCGGCGACGGCAGGTACTTGACGACCGCGTCGAGCAGGGGCTGAACGCCCTTGTTCTTGAAGGCGGTACCACAGAAGATCGGGGTGAAGTCCGAGTTCAGGGTGCCCTTGCGGATCGCGTCCTGCAGCAGCTCGACCGGGATCTCCTCGCCCTCCAGGGCGAGCTCCATGATCTCGTCGCTGACGTTCGAGACGGTGTCGATCAGCGCCTCGCGGTACTCCTCGGCCTGGTCCACCAGGTCGGCCGGGATGTCGACGATGTCGTACATCTCGCCCTTGGCGGCCTCGGCCGACCAGACCAGCGCCTTCATGCGGACCAGGTCGACGACGCCCTGGAAGTCCGCCTCGGCACCGATCGGGAGCTGCATGACCAGCGGGGTGGCGCCGAGGCGCTCCACGATGGTGTCCACGCAGAAGAAGAAGTTCGCGCCCGTGCGGTCCAGCTTGTTGATGAAGCAGATGCGCGGGACGCCGTAGCGGTCAGCCTGCCGCCACACGGTCTCGGACTGGGGCTCGACACCGGCGACACCGTCGAACACCGTCACGGCACCGTCGAGGACGCGCAGCGAACGCTCCACCTCGACGGTGAAGTCGACGTGACCCGGGGTGTCGATGATGTTGATGGTGTTGTCGACGCCGTCGACCGTCCAGTGACAGGTCGTCGCGGCCGACGTGATCGTGATGCCGCGCTCCTGCTCCTGCTCCATCCAGTCCATGGTGGCAGCGCCATCGTGGACCTCACCGATCTTGTACGAGACACCGGTGTAGAACAGGATCCGCTCGGTGGTGGTGGTCTTGCCCGCGTCGATGTGCGCCATGATCCCGATGTTGCGGACCCTGGCGAGGTCAAGGGAGGTTGCAGCCATGGTGGCTCGTTCTCTCTCTGTCTAGTGACGGGGTACGGACTACCAGCGGTAGTGCGCGAAGGCCTTGTTGGACTCGGCCATCTTGTGGGTGTCCTCGCGACGCTTCACGGAAGCGCCCAGGCCGTTGCTGGCGTCGAGGATCTCGTTCATCAGGCGCTCGGTCATGGTCTTCTCGCGACGGGCGCGGGAGTAGCCGACCATCCAGCGCAGCGCCAGGGTGCTGGCGCGGCCCGGGCGGACCTCGACCGGAACCTGGTAGGTCGCGCCACCGACACGGCGGGACTTGACCTCGAGGGCCGGCTTGACGTTCTCCAGCGCACGCTTCAGCGTGACGACCGGGTCCGAGCCGGTCTTCTCACGGACGCCCTCGAGGGCGCCGTAGACGATCCGCTCGGCGGTGGAGCGCTTGCCGTGCAGCAGGATCTTGTTGACCAGCTGGGTGACGACCGGGGAGCCGTAGACCGGGTCGATGATGACCGGGCGCTTCGGGGCGGGGCCCTTACGAGGCATTCTTACTTCTCCTTCTTGGCGCCGTAGCGGCTGCGGGCCTGCTTGCGGTTCTTGACACCCTGGGTGTCGAGCGAACCGCGGATGATCTTGTAGCGGACACCAGGAAGGTCCTTCACACGACCACCGCGCACCAGCACGATGGAGTGCTCCTGCAGGTTGTGGCCCTCGCCCGGGATGTAAGCGGTGACCTCGATCCCGCTGGTGAGGCGCACACGGGCGACCTTGCGGAGAGCCGAGTTCGGCTTCTTCGGGGTGGTCGTGTACACACGCGTGCAGACCCCACGACGCTGCGGGGAGCCCTTCAGCGCGGGAGTCTTGTTCTTCTCGACCTTGTCCTGCCGGCCCTTTCGGACCAGCTGCTGGATCGTAGGCACCGTTTCTCCGTTTTCTGTGTGCCAAGGCTTGGTGGAACTAACCTGCGATGTCTCCCTCGCACACGACCCCGTGGTCGACCCACGCGGTCGGGTGTGTTGGGCTTTTTCCGGCACGGAATCCCGTGGGCTGATGTACAGCGACGGCGCTCTACGCGCGGCGCGCTGGGAGGCGCTCCGGCTCGGCGCGGCGACCGGTGTGCATGCACGCACAAGGACCCGGGGACACCCCAGGCACAAGGTCAGAGCGTACCTAGCGCATGGGGCTCGGTCAAAACAAATGCAACGCCGCAGGTCGCGGCCTTCGGCCGGGTGTCGCCCGGATGTCCCGTACGCGACCGGCCGGTGTCGGGCCGCCCTTCACCCGCTCTACCACAGTCGGCGGCGGCCCGCCAGCGGGGGCGCCGCCCGGCACCCCGGCTCCGGCGCGCCCGTCCGCCGCCGGACCGCGGCCGAAGACGCGGCGCGTCCCGCTCTTGCGGAGGACACGCTCAGGGGATGCTCAAAGCGGGCGACAGCCTGTTCGGACGGTGCCAGGCTTGGGCCCCGTTCGTCCGTCCACGTGCCACCCACCCACGACCACCAGACAGAAGGCCGCCATGCAGGCGTCAGCACCACCGCCCTCCGACCTCCCCCGACCGGACGCCCCGTCCGCCGTCAGCATCCGGGGACTGTGGAAGCACTTCGGCAGCCAGGCCGCCGTGGCCGGGCTCAGCCTGGAACTGCCCGCCGGGGCGTTCATCGGCCTGGTCGGGCCGAACGGTGCGGGCAAGACCACCACGCTGTCCATGGTCACCGGCCTGCTCCGGCCCGACCAGGGCACCGTGCTGGTGCACGGCGCCGACGTGTGGGCCGACCCGGTGGCGGTCAAGGCCCGGATCGGCATCCTGCCCGAGGGACTGCGGATGTTCGAGCGGCTCAGCGGACGCGAGCTGCTCCAGTACACCGGCCGGCTGCGCGGCCTGCCCGGCGCCGAGGTGGACCGCCGCGCCGAGGAACTGCTGGCCGTCCTGGACCTCGGCCGGGACGCCGACAAGCTGGTCGCCGACTACTCCACCGGCATGCGCAAGAAGATCGGCCTGGCCGCCGCGCTGCTGCACAACCCCGACGTGCTGTTCCTGGACGAGCCCTTCGAGGGCGTCGACCCGGTCTCCGCCCAGACCATCCGCGGCGTGCTCAAGCGCTACGCGGCGGCCGGCTCCACGGTGGTCTTCTCCAGCCACGTGATGGAGCTGGTCGAGCAGCTCTGCGACTGGGTCGCGGTGGTCAACGCCGGCCGGGTGATAGCCCAGGGCCCGCTCGACTCCGTCCGGGGCGGGCGCAGCCTGCACGAGGCCTTCCTCGACCTGATCGGCGTCCGCGCCGACGACGGCCAGGCGCTCGGCTGGCTCGGCGGCCACGCCGCGGACGTGCCCGCCGGGGACGTGCAGTGAGCGAGCGGAGTACGGTCGCGGTGCCCGACGGGCGGACGGTCGTCCGCGCCCTGGTGGCGCTCAAGCTGCGGCTGCTGCGCAACGGGCTGCGCCGCAGCCCCGGCCGTACCGCCGTCTACGTCATCGGCGGCCTCTTCGGCCTGGCCTTCGCGGGCGGCATCGCCGTCGCCATGGCCGCGCTGAACGGGCGCTACGCCGGCTCCGCGGACGCCGGGGTGATGCTGCTCGGCACGCTCACCCTGGGCTGGGCCGCGCTGCCGCTGTTCCTCTTCTCCAGCGACGAGAGCGCCGACCCGACCCGGCTCACCATGCTGCCGCTGCGGCCCGGCCCGCTGCTGCGCGGCTCCCTGCTGGCCGCGCTGATCGGGCCGGGGCCGCTGATCAGCCTGGTGCTGGTGACCGGCGCGGCGCTGTCCGGCGCGGCGGGCGGCGCCTCGGCGGCGGCCGCGGTGGTCGGGGTGCCGCTCGCGGTGCTCTGCCTGGTCACGCTCTCCCGGGCGGTCGCGGCCGGCAACGCCCGGATGCTCTCCAGCCGCCGCGGCAAGGACTTCGCCATCTTCGGCGGGCTGGCCTTCGCGCTGCTGGTCCAGGCCGCCAACGTCGGCTCGCAGAGCGTCTTCGGCCGCCGGGGCGGGCCCATCGACCTCAGCCCGCTCAAGCCGATCGCCGCGGTGCTGCGCTGGATCCCGCCGATCAGCGCGGCGGACGCCACCCGCACCGCGGGCGAGGGCGACTACGGGCTCGCGCTGCTCCAGCTGGCCGCGGCCGTGGTTCTGCTGGTCCTGCTGCTGCGCTGGTGGCGGAGCAGCCTGACGGAGCTGATGGTCACCGCCGACTCCTCCACCCTGGAGGTGGCGCGCGGCGTGGAGCGCTCGCGCGAGTGGCGCTTCCTGCCCGGGGGCCGGGTCGGCGCGGTGATGCAGCGTCACCTGCGGTACGCCTGGCGCGAGCCGCGGGCCAAGGCCGCGGTGTTCACCAGCATCGGGATGACCCTGGTGATCTGCGTGCTGTCGATGGTCCAGGGCTGGTCCAGCGTCTACCTGCTGGCGATGACCGGAACGTTCCTCGGGCTCCAGATGCTCAACCTGTTCGGCATGGACGGTTCGGCGTTCTGGATGGTCGCCGCCACCCTGCGCACCCCGGCCGACGCCCGGGACGAACTGCGCGGCCGGGCGTACGCGGTGCTGTCGTACGCCGTCCCGGTCTCGGTGGTGCTCGGACTGGTGCTGGCCGTCGCCACCGGTGACTGGGCCGGGCTGCCGTCCGCGCTCGGCCTCGCGCTGGCGATGCTCGGCTGCGGCGTCGCGCTCGGCTCGGTGTTCAGCGTGCTCGCGCCGTACACCATGCCGGCCGACAGCAACCCGATGCGCAACGCCGCCCCGGGGCAGGGCGGGCTGGTCATGCTCAACCAGTTCGGTTCGATGATCGGCGTGGCGGTGCTCACACTGCCGGTCGGCGGCTACCTGCTGTGGGCGCTCACCTCGGACGGGCCGACCTGGCCGCTGCTGCTGCTCGGGCCGCTCTACGGCGGCCTGATCGCCACGCTCGGCATCCGACTGGCGGCCGCCCGACTGCTGGAGCGTGCCCCGGAGATCCTGGCCAAGGCCATCGAGCGCTGAGCCGAAACGTTCCGCCGGGCGCCCGGCCCCGCCCAGGGACCGGGCGCCCGCACGTACCCGGCGCCCACGGCCGATCCCCGGCCGACCGTGGGCGCTCCGGCATCATGGGCAGGAGGAACCGGGCCGTCGAGGAGAGCAGGACACCACCGTGGGCAAGCGCGCGCAGCAAGGCGGCGGGAACGCCGGACCGCTGCTGGAGCAGGCGGTGCGGTCCGTACTCACCGCGCCGGAGGACGGGCTGGACCTCGCACTGGACACCGGGGCCTCGCTGCTGGCCGCCTCGGACGGGCAGTGGCCGGCGGTCAGTCGGGCGCTGCTGGGGTACGCGGACACCGCGGTGGGCCGCTGCTGGTCCGCCGGGTGGCGCCCGGCCGACCTGGTGCGGGTGGTGCGGCGCGAACTGAAGGCCGTCCACCTGGCGCTCGCGGTGGACCTGATCGCCGCCGAGGGCCGCCGACGCCCCGCCGCGCACCTGGACCGCCGCTGGCAGGAGCAGCTGCGCGAGCTGGCGGCCGAGGTCTGGTGGTCCGACGACGCGCAGTACCTCGGCGCCTTCGCCCACCGGCACCGGCTGGACCGCTTCGCGCTCGCCACCGCCGCCCTGGAGCTGCTGCGCACCTGGGGCCGGCTGCCCCCGATCGCCCCGGTCGGTCCGGCGCCGGGGCAGACCGTACGGGAGCGGCCCGCCGCCGGGCCGGTCGCGGGCGAGCCGCGCATGCTGGCCCGGATCCGGGCGCTGCTGGCCAAGGCCGAGTCCACCGAATACCCGGAGGAGGCCGAGGCGCTGACCGCCAAGGCCCAGCAGCTGATGGCCCAGCACAGCATCGACGACGCGCTGCTGGCCGCCACCGGGGCCGACCGCAACACCCCGGCGGCGCTGCGGATCGGCGTGGACAACCCGTACGAGGGACCCAAGACGATGCTGCTGGACGCGGTCGCGGCGGCGAACCGCTGCCGGGTGGTGTGGGCGAAGGAGTTCGGCTTCTGCACGGTGGTCGGCTTCGACGGCGACCTGGACGGCGTCGAACTGCTCTACACCTCGCTGCTGGTGCAGGCCACCCACGCGCTCAACAAGGCCGGCTCCCGCCGGGACTCCCGCAGCAAGGCGTTCCGGCACTCCTTCCTGGTCGCGTACGCGACGCGGATCCGCGAACGGCTGACCGCCGCCACCGAGCGGGCCACCAGTGCCGCCGCGGCCGGCCGGCACCTGCGCGAGGACGGCACCGAGGAGCAGCTGCTGCCGGACGCCCGGCTGCTGCCCGCGCTGGCCGCCCGCTCGGCGGCGGTGGACGACGAGGTGGGCCGGCTGTTCCCGAAGCTGGTCTCGCAACGGGTCCGGGTCAGCGACGGCGTGGGCTGGGCGGCCGGGCGGGCCGCCGCCGACCGCGCCGCGCTGCACGGGCGGGGCCAGATCCGCAATTGACGGCCCGGCTGTCGGCAACGTTCAGTACGATCATGGCGTCTTCGGCGATAGCCAAGCCGAGACACCTGGTGCGGCCTTTCGTAGCAACGGACGCCGGGCAGGCGTTTGCAGGGCGTGGAGCCTTAGCCGTTGGGCAGGCGGTGAAGCGCCAACCAGGCGACCGGGCAACCGGGAGCCCGATCCGGCCGCAAGGCGGGAGGGAATCACCTCTGCTCGCGGAGGTGAGGAAGCCAAAGAACGGTCCCCGCCACGAACGAAGGGGGATTCGACGTGACGGAGTCGGCTGCCGAGGCGGGATACCGGGACCGGGTGCGCGGAGCGCTGCTCGGCGGGGCGATCGGCGACGCGTTGGGCTGGCCGGTGGAGTTCCTGCAGCTCCATCAGATCCAGGACCGCTACGGGCCGCAGGGCGTGACCGCGCTGCCGGCCGGGAGCGGGCCGGTGGAGGTCACCGACGACACCCAGATGACGCTGTTCACCGCCGAGGGCCTGATCCGCGGTTTCGTCCGCGGCTGGACGGGCGGCGGCGGTTCGGTGCCGGAGGCGGTGCACGGCGCGTACCGGCGCTGGTTGCGGACCCAGTACCCGGACGGGCCGGACACCGAGCCGCAGCCCCGCCCGTACGACGGCTGGCTGCTGACCCGGCCGTTCCTGTACGCCCGGCGGGCGCCGGGCAACGCCTGCCTGAGCGGGGTGTCCGAGCACCCGGTGTTCGAGGCGCCGTCCGCGATCGGGCGGCCGGGGCCGGTCAACCCGGGTTCCAAGGGCTGCGGCACGGTGATGCGTTCGGCGCCGTTCGGGCTGGCCAGGCTGGGCGCCGAGCAGTCCTTCGGGCTGGCCGTGCAGTGCGCCCAGCTCACCCACGGGCACCCGACCGGTTACCTGGCGGCGGGCGCCTTCGCGGCGCTGGTCGAGCGGCTCGCCGGCGGGACGGAGCCGTGGGCGGCGGTCGGCGAGACGGTGGAGCAGATCCGGGAGCTGCCCGCGTCCAAGGAGACCGTGCAGGCGCTGGCCCGGGCGGTGCGGATCGCCCAGGAGTCCGAGCCTGCGGCCGAGGCGGTGGAGCGGGTCGGGCTCGGCTGGATCGCCGAGGAGTGCCTGGCCATCGCGGTGTACTCGCTGCTGGCGGCCACCCTGGACCCCGATCCGGTGCGCACCGCGCTGCTGCTGTCGGTCAACCACTCCGGGGACAGCGACTCGACCGGCGCGGTCTGCGGCAACCTGGTCGGGGCCGCGTACGGCGCCTCGGCGCTGCCCGCCGAGTGGGCCGGGGCGGTCGAGGGGCGGGCCGAGCTGCTGACGGTCGCGGACGACCTGCTGGTGCTGTTCGGCAGCCGCGACCCGGGCCACCCGGCGCTCGGCGGGCGCTACCCGGCCTGGTGACGACTACTTCGCCTGCGGGTCCGTGACCTGACCGAGGAACAGCGGCGCGCCCCCGGCGGTGTCCCGGATCAGGAACAGGAACGGCCGGTCGATGTGCAGCTGGACGGTGTCCGGCGCGGCGGGGGCCGCCAGCGCCAGGATCCCGGCGCCGCTGCCGGCCGCCGCGACCGTGCCGTCCTCGTCCACCTCGACGGTGGCCTTCTGCACCACGGTGCCCAGGGCGAGCGGCTCTTTGGCCAGCCCGGTGAAGTCGGGTGCGTCGAAGGCCGCCCGGACGCCGAGCGAGCGCAGCACGGGGACGAGGTCTCCGGTGGTGTCGAAGTGGAAGCGCGGCAGGGTGAGGTCGACGTTGCGCTGCTCCAGCCCGCCGAGGATCCGGTCGAGCTGCGGCTGGTCCAGGCCCTTGGTGAAGGCCGCGAAGCCGCCCTGCGCGGGGACGATCAGATCCATCGCCAGGTTTCCTCCCGCGTACGGGAGTTCCACGGCCTGCCAGGGTTCGCCGACGATCCCGCCGGAGCCCTCGGCGTAGCGGAAGCCGCCCTTCTGGCTCATGGTGCTCACCGCCGGGGTGGAGCCGTCCGGCTTGTGGAACGGCCGGTCGGCGGTGTCGGCGTGCTTGAAGCCGGAGGCCCACTTGGCCTTGAGGTAGAGCGCGTCGGTGAGGGCGAGCCGGGTGTCCCGGGTGATCTGCCGCGGGCCGAAGAGGTCCTTGATCCGCCCTTCGGTGGCCTTCTCCACGGCCGAGTTGACCGCCTTGCGGGCGCCGTCCGGGTCCTTGGCGAAGTCGACCGGGTGGACGCCGGTGTCGAAGGCCGCGGCGAGGGTGTCCAGGTACTCGGGGGCGAGGGCCAGGCCCTGCTGGGCCCACAGGTCGTCGCTGCGGTGCAGCGTGACCTGGTCGCCGTCGGCTTTCTTCCGGTCCAGCGCGCCGACGGCGAGGGCGTACCGCTTCGGGTCGAGGTCGGTGTGCAGGGCCGTGGCCAGCTCCTGGGCGGTCGCCCCGCGGGCCCCGGGCAGCAGCATCCCGAGCACGGTGGCCAGCCCGGCGGGCGAGACCACGGTGTTGCGCCCGGGCGCGTCCGCCGAGAGCCCCTTCAGGAGGTCCAGCCCGAAGGCGCTGGTGGCGGTCGCGGTGGCGGCCACCTGGGCCGGGTCGACCGGTGGCCGGCTGACCGTCCCGGAGGCCCGCACCACCGGTGGCCCGCCGGCCGCCGTGCTGCCGCACCCCGCCAGGGCCGGCCCAACGGCCAGCACGCCCACGAGCAGCAGCCCGGCCGACCGCCGACTGCGTTGTCCGGTGCTCCGCTTCGTCATGCCCCTTCGACGCACCACCCCGGCTCCGGGTTCCGCCGGTCCCGTTCCGTCAGTCCCAGAGCGCCCCGAGCGCGAGCAGCTCGTCCCGGTACTCGATCCGCTCGACCCACTCCCCGGGCCAGGCCGCCTCGCCGTGGTGGGCGCCCGCGAAGGCGCCGGTCAGGCAGGCGAGGGAGTCGGAGTCGCCGCTGGAGTAGGCGGCCCGGCGGACGGCGGCGACCGGGTCGTCCGGCAGCAGTAGGAAGCAGAGCAGGCCGGTGCCGAAGGCCTCCTCGGCGATCCAGCCCTCGCCGGTGGCCAGGCAGGGGTCGGCCTCCAGGTCGGGCGCGGCGAGCGCGGCCTCCAGCTGGTCGAGCACCGTGAGGCAGTCGTCCCAGCCCCGGGCGATGACGGCCTGCGGCGAGGCTCCGTACCAGCGGTCGGCGAGGTCGCCGAGCCAGAACTCGTCGTACCGCTCGCGGCTCGCCAGCGCGTACGCCCGCAGCACCCCGGGCAGGGCGGCCGGTGCGACGCCCTCGGCGAGCCGGCGGACGGCGTACGCGGTGAGGTCGCTGGCGGCGAGCGCGGTCGGGTGGCCGTGGGTGAGCGCGGACTGGAGCTGGGCGGCGCCGGAGAGCTGCCGGGCGTCCAGGTCGCGGATCAGCCCGATCGGGGCGACCCGCATGTTGGCGCCGCAGCCCTTGGAGCCGACGTCGCTCGCGTCCTGCCAGCGGCGCTCGGGGCGGCTGAGCCGCTGGCAGGCGCGCAGGCAGGTCATGCCGGGGGCGCGGTTGTTCTCCGGGGAGCGCCACCAGTCGACGAACTCCTCGCGGACCGGCCGCTCCAGCCGCAGGGGCGTCAGCGGCCCGCGTGCCAGGGCGGTGCGCAGGCCGCGGCCGAGGGCGAGGGTCATCTGGGTGTCGTCGGTGACCAGCGCCGGCTCGGGCAACGGGAGTTGACGCCAGTGCGGACAGTACTGGGCGATGTGCTCGATCTCGTCGAACTCGGTCACCCGGCCCATCGCGTCGCCGATCGCCAGCCCCAGCAGCGCTCCCGTCGCCTTGCCCACGGCCGTTCCCCCTCCGTCGTCTACAGCTCGACCACCAGTTCCTTGAGCCCGCGGATCACGTAGCCCGGGTTCCACTCGGGCTCGCGGACCAGCCGCAGGCCCGGGGCCCGGCGCAGCAGGGTGCCGTAGGACTCGGTGAGCTCCAGTCTGGCGAGGGGAGCGCCCAGACAGAAGTGGATTCCGGCGCCGAAGGTGATGTGCGGGTTGTCGGTGCGGCCGAGGTCGAGGCGGTCGGGGTCGGTGAAGCGCTCGGGGTCGCGGTTGGCGGAGCCGAAGAGCAGGGCGATCTCGGCGCCGCGCGGGATGGTGACGCCGCGGACCTCGATGTCCTCCAGCACCCAGCGCTCGAACATCTGCAGCGGGGTGTCCCAGCGCATCAGCTCCTCGATGGCGGTGGGCAGCAGTTCGTCCACCGAGCCGCGCAGCCGGGCGAGCTCCTCGGGGTGGCGGAACAGCGCCCACCAGCCGTTGCCGGTGGTGTTGACGGTCGCCTCGTGGCCGGCGTTGAGCAGCAGCACGCAGGTGGAGATCATCTCCTGCTCGCTGAGCGCGTCGGAGCCCTCCTGGGCCTGGATGAGCGCGCTGATCAGGTCGGTGCCGGGGGCGGTGCGGCGCTCGCGGATCAGGGCGCGCAGGTAGTCGGAGAACTCGGTGCTCGCGGTGACGGCCCGGCGGGCGGCCTCCTCGCTCGGGTTGAGCTCGAACATCCCGGTGATGTCGGCGGACCAGGGGCGCAGCAGGTGCCGGTCGCTCTCCGGCACGCCGAGCATCTCGGCGATGACGGCGACGGGCAGCGGCTCGGCGACGGTGGCGATGAGGTCGCCGCCGCCGGCCGCGAGCAGCCCGTCGACGAGTTCCCCGGCGAGGCGCCGGACGGTCGGGCGCAGGCCCTCGACCATGCGCGGGGTGAAGGCCTTGGAGACCAGCCGGCGGATCCGGGTGTGGTCGGGGGCCTCCAGGTCGAGCAGCCCGTTGTCGTTGAGGGTGTGGAAGGGTTCGTGCGCCGGGTCGGGTTCGGGGCGGCCGAACTCCTGGTGGCTGAACCGGTGGGTGTAGGTGCGGCCCAGCCGCCGGTCGCGCAGCAGGGCGCTGACGTCTTCGTAGCGCGAGACGAGCCACTGGTTCGTCGGCTCGAAGTACGTCACCGGCGCGTGCTCGCGCAGGTCGGCGTACGCGTCGTACGGGTGGGCCACGAACGTCGCCGACCAGGGGTCGAACTTCGCCGTCGTCGTCATCGGTCGATCACTCCAGGCCTTGGGGGGAAGCCGGGAAGATCATCGTACGCATGCGGTACGTCCGTAAAGAGACGCTTGTCACGCCCGCTCCAGCACCAGCCTCCGCACCAGCTTCGGCAGCGCCGTGGAGATCGGTTCCCGGATCACCTCGGTCGCGGCCTCGTCGTACGGCGTCGGCTCGGCGTTCAGGATGATCAGCTTCGCCCCGCTCTTCACCGCGTTGTACGGCAGCGCCGCCACTGGGAACACCTGGAGGCTGGTGCCGATCGCGATGAACAGGTCGCAGGCCCGGGCGATCGCGTCGGCCTGGTCGAGCACCACCGGGTCCAGGTTCTCGCCGAACATCACGATCCGCGGCTTGAGGATCCCGCCGCACTCCCGGCAGTCCGGGTCCGGCTCGCCCGCCTCGACCCGCGCCAGCGTCTCCGCCATCGAGCCGACCACCCGGCAGCGCAGGCACTGCGTCTCCCGCACGTTGCCGTGCAGTTCGAGCACCTTGCGGGGCGACAGGCCGGCCTTCTGGTGCAGCCCGTCGATGTTCTGGGTGAGCACCCGCAGCGGCAGCCCGGAGCGCTCCAGGTCCACCAGCGCGCGGTGCCCGGCGTTCGGTTCGGCGCCCAGCGCGCCCGTCTCCACCCGCATCCGCCAGGCCCGTTCGCGCACCTGCGGGTCGTCCCGGTACGGCCCGATGGTCACCAGCCGCTCGGCGGAGGGATCCTTCTGCCACAGCCCCTGCGGGCCGCGGTAGTCGGGGATGCCGGAGTCCGTCGAGATGCCCGCGCCGGTGAGCACGGCGATCAGGGGGCGCTTCGCGTTCATACCCCGGACGGTACGGCCGCCGGGGCGCGCCCGGCCACCGAAATAGCCGCCGAGTCAGGCCAGCGCCGCACGCGGCGCGGTGGCCGGGCGGGCCAGCGGGGCCAGCGCGCCGAGGTAGCAGAGGGCGGCGAACGGGATGAAGGCGAGGTCGGCGGCCGTGGCCACCGTGCCGACCAGCATCAGCACCGGGCTCCACCAGCGCAGCGTCCGGGCCGCGCCCACCGAGGCGGCGACCAGCAGCGCCAGCAGGCCGACGTAGAACAGCAGCGGGCCGACCCGGTAGACGGCGGGGAGCACCCCGGGGATGTCCTGGACGCGCGAGAACAGCCGCGACTGCTCGGCCTTGTCCGCGGCCGCCAGGCCGACGTACAGGTCGATCCCGATCTGCACCAGCGAGGCCGCCAGGCCCACGAGGGCCGTCCCCAGCGCCGCGCCCGCCGCCAGCCGTCCGGCCGCCGTACCGCGCGGGGCGAGCGGCCGGCGCAGCGCGAGCAGCAGCGGGACGAACAGCAGCAGGGCCGCGAACATCGCGGTGTGCCCGGCGGTCCAGCCGAGGCCGGGCTCGCGGGAGCCGGGCAGCAGGCGGATGCCGCCGTAGAGGGCCATCAGCGCGGGGGCGCCGGCGACGGCGAGGGTGGTGAGGCGGGCGTTCATTGCGAGATCCTCCAGCGGTGTGCGCGGTCCGTTCCGACACCGCAGAGCCTGTCGGCCCGGGCCCTCGTCGGGGATCGCCCGCACCGGCGAACTCGCCGCCTCCCCCGCGGGAGCGAGTCCGTCAGGACTCCCCCGCCACCACCGCCCCGGCCTCGTACGCGAACACCACCGCGTGCACCCGGTCGCGCAGCCCGAGCTTGCTCAGCACGTTGCTGACGTGCGTCTTCACCGTGTGCTCGCTGACCACCAGCTCGGCCGCGATCTCCGCGTTGGACAGCCCGCGCGCGATCAGCCGCAGCGTCTCCCGCTCGCGCAGGGTCAGCTGCTCCAGCAGCTTGGACGGCGGCCGCACCGCCCGCTCCCGGCCCCCGGGGCGGCGGGCGGCGAACTCGCCGATCAGCCGCCTGGTCACCGAGGGCGCGAGCAGCGCCTCCCCCGAGGCGACCATCCGCACCCCGTGCGCCAGGTCGTCCCGCCGGACGTCCTTGAGCAGGAAGCCGCTCGCGCCCGCGTACAGCGCGTCGAAGACGTAGTCGTCGATGTCGAAGGTGGTCAGCATGATCACCTTGGTGGACGGGAACTCGGCGCACACCCGGCGGGCCGCCTCCAGCCCGTCCATCACCGGCATCCGGACGTCCAGCAGCAGCACGTCCGGGCCGTGCTCGCGCACCGCCTCGACCGCTTCGGCGCCGTCGCAGGCCTCGGCCACCACCTCGATGTCCGGCTGCGCGTCCAGGATCATCCCGAACCCGGCCCGCACCAGCTCCTGGTCGTCCGCGACGACCACCCGTATCGGCGTCATCCGCCCACCCTCTCCAGCACACCCGCGGCCCCCAGCGGCAGCCGGGCGCTCACCAGGAAACCCTTGCCCTCCGGCCCCGGCCCGGCCTCGGCCCGTCCGCCGCAGGCCACCGCGCGCTCCCGGATGCCGACCAGCCCGCGCCCGCCGGACCAGCCGGCCACCGCGCGGTCGGCCGTCAGCGGCACCCCGCACCCGTTGTCGGAGACCACCACCTCCAGCACCTCACCGGAGCGCCGCACCCGGATCGCGGCCCGGTCGGCGCCGGAGTGCTTGACGGTGTTGGTCAGCGCCTCCTGCACGATCCGGTACGCCGTCGCCTCCACGTCGGCGGGCAACGCGCCCAGCCCGTCGGCGAGTTCGAGGTCCACCCGCAGGCCCGCCCCGCGCACCCGCTCGGCCACGTCGGCGAGTTCGGCCAGCCGGGGCTGCGGCGCCAGCTCGCGGCCCGCCTCCGGATCCTTCAACACGCCGAGCACGCGCCGCAGTTGGACCATCGCGTCGCGCCCGGTGTCGGCGATGGTGTCGAACGCCCGGATCGCCCGGTCCGGCTTGTCGCGCACCACCAACGGCCCGGCCTCGGCCTGGATGACCATCAGCGACACGGCGTGCGCCAGGATGTCGTGCATCTCCCGGGCGATCCGGGACCGCTCCTCCGCGACCGCCCGGGCCGCCTCACTGGCCGCCCGCACCCCGGCCTCCCGCGCCCGCTCCGCCTGCACCCGGGCCAACTCCCGCTGGGTCCGCACCAGGACGCCGAAGACGAAGGAGCCGCCCGAGGTGAGCACGCTGAACAGCGCGCCGTTCGGCGAGTTGGTACCGATCACGTTGGCGACCACCACCACCGCCAGCACCGTCCAGCGCTGCCGGTCGGGGAAGCGCTCCGCCACCGTGTACATCCCGATCACCGCGTACAGCGGCAGCTGCGGGTTCGCCGAGTGGGCCACCACCGACAGCAGCAGCGAGGGCAGGCTGCCCACGATCAGAAGAGACAACGGCGCCGTGCGCCGCCAGGGCAGGAACAGCGCGGTGGACGCCGCCAGCAAGTACACCCACCAGGGCCAGTCCGTTTCGTCGTTGTAGACCGACCAGACCGACACCGCCACCGAGCAGAGGGCCAGGAAGGTGTCCAGCACGTACGGGCTCAGCCCCGCCGTCCAGCCCCGCCAACGCGCCGCGCGCTCCACCGCCGTACCTCCCCCGTGACCGGGGACGCCGCCCCCGCGGAGAAGATCATGCCCTACCGGCAGGACCTCGGGGACGGCCCGGTCAGACACCGCTGACCGTCACACCGCCGGTCTCCGCCCGCGCGGTGATGCGGTGCGCCGCGCCCTGCTGCGAGGGGATGCTCACATCCGTCCCGCCAGAGTCGGCGCGGGCGTCCACCGCGTACGCCTCCCCGGACGGCACCTTCACCTGCACCCCGCCGGTGGAGGTGGTCGCCTCCACCTTGTCCGGCGCCGCCGCGAAGTCGGCCTTCACGCCGCCCGTCTGCGAGCTGAGCCGGACGTTCTTCGAGGTCAACCCGGTGGCCTCGACCCCACCGGTCTCCACCGAGGCGTCCACCTCGGCGGCCAGCCCGGTCAGCCGCACCCCGCCGGTCTCCTGCTTGATCCGCACCTTCGTCCCGGACGGCACCCGCACGGTGTAGCCGACGCCGCAGCCGGTGCAGTCGTAGGTCAGCCGCAGCACCCCGTCCTTGACCTCGTGGATCGTGTGCGGCGCCTCGTTCCGGTAGTTCTGCTCCTCGGTCACGTGCACCTCGCCGTCTCCGGCGTTCACCACGATCCCGCCGGTGTGCGCCTCGATCTCCAGCTCCCGGACCTGCTCCGGCACCCCGTAGCTGACCGTCCGGTGCTCGTCCGAGTCCCAGGACGGCAGGCACGCCTGCATCCCCAGCACCACCGCCGCCGTGATCG
>NZ_JAFLNG010000149.1 GCF_017427025.1 Streptomyces sp. FH025 | reverse complement strand
CTTGAGGGTCACCCCTCCCGTTGCCGACTCGCGGCACCGAATCACGTCGTAAGGGTTCCTAGTACATGACTGTCGAATCGGTCTTCCCACGCCTGGAGGCCCTCCTCCCGCACGTCCAGAAGCCGATCCAGTACGTCGGCGGCGAGCTCAACTCGACCGTCAAGGACTGGGACGCCTGCGACGTCCGCTGGGCACTGATGTACCCCGACGCCTACGAGGTCGGGCTGCCCAACCAGGGCGTCATGATCCTCTACGAGGTGCTCAACGAGCGCGAGGGCGTCCTCGCCGAGCGCACCTACAGCGTCTGGCCGGACCTCGAAGCGCTGATGCGCGAGCACGACGTCCCCCAGTTCACGGTGGACGCCCACCGGCCGGTGAAGGCCTTCGACGTGTTCGGCCTGTCCTTCTCCACCGAGCTCGGCTACACCAACATGCTGACCGCGCTCGACCTGGCCGGCATCCCGCTGGAGGCCAAGGACCGCACCGACGAGGACCCGATCGTCCTCGCCGGCGGCCACGCGGCCTTCAACCCGGAGCCGATCGCGGACTTCCTGGACTGCGCGGTGATCGGCGACGGCGAGCAGGCCGTCCTCGACATCACCGAGATCATCCGCGCCTGGAAGGCCGAGGGCCGCCCCGGCGGACGCGACGAACTGCTGCTGCGCCTGGCGCGCACCGGCGGGGTGTACGTGCCGAAGTTCTACGACGTGGAGTACCTGGCCGACGGCCGGATCGGCCGCGTCGTGCCGAACGCCCCGGGCGTGCCGTGGCGGGTGTCCAAGCACACCGTGATGGACCTGGACGAGTGGCCGTACCCGAAGCAGCCGCTGGTCCCGCTCGCGGAGACGGTGCACGAGCGGATGTCCGTGGAGATCTTCCGCGGCTGCACCCGCGGCTGCCGCTTCTGCCAGGCCGGCATGATCACGCGCCCCGTGCGGGAGCGAAGCATCACCGGCATCGGCGAGATGGTCGAGCGCGGGCTGAAGGCGACCGGCTTCGAGGAGGTCGGCCTGCTGTCGCTGTCCAGCGCCGACCACACCGAGATCGGCGACATCGCCAAGGGGCTGGCCGACCGCTACACCGAGGACAAGATCGGCCTGTCGCTGCCGTCCACCCGTGTCGACGCCTTCAACATCGACCTCGCCAACGAGCTGTCCCGCAACGGGCGCCGCTCGGGCCTCACCTTCGCCCCCGAGGGCGGCAGCGAGCGCATGCGCAAGGTGATCAACAAGATGGTGTCGGAGGAGGACCTCATCCGCACCGTCGCCACCGCGTACGGCAACGGCTGGCGCCAGGTGAAGCTGTACTTCATGTGCGGCCTGCCCACCGAGACCGACGAGGACGTGCTCCAGATCGGCGAGATGGCCAAGAACGTCATCCAGAAGGGCCGCGAGGTCACCGGCCAGAACGACATCCGCTGCACCGTCTCCATCGGCGGGTTCGTGCCCAAGCCGCACACCCCGTTCCAGTGGGCCCCGCAGCTGTCCGCCGAGGCCACCGACGCCCGCCTGGCCAAGCTGCGCGACTCGATCCGCGGCGACCGCAAGTACGGCAAGAACATCGGCTACCGCTACCACGACGGCAAGCCCGGCATCGTCGAGGGCCTGCTCTCCCGCGGCGACCGCCGGGTCGGCGCGATCATCCGCGCCGTCTACGAGGACGGCGGCCGCTTCGACGGCTGGCGCGAGTACTTCTCGTACGACCGCTGGATGGCCTGCGCCGAGAAGGGCCTGGCCGGCACCGGCGTCGACGTCGACTGGTACACCACCCGCGAGCGCTCCTACGAGGAGGTGCTGCCCTGGGACCACCTGGACAGCGGCCTCGACAAGGACTGGCTGTGGGAGGACTGGCAGGACGCCCTCGAAGAGGTCGAGGTCGACGACTGCCGCTGGACCCCGTGCTTCGACTGCGGCGTCTGCCCGCAGATGGACACGGCCATACAAATCGGCCCGACGGGCAAGAAGCTGCTTCCGCTGACGGTCGTCAACGGCCCTGGCCAGTAGGAATGCACGGTGGCGGGGGTGACACGGCGAGCGAGCTGTGTGACCTACTTCACAGCCTCTCGGAGAGTGAGCGGGAGCTCGTCCTGGGCGCGCTCGGCATGAGCTCCGCCCCGGACGGGTCTTCCGGCCCCTCCCGGGAGGCCCGGCAAGGCGGCCGGAGGACCCCTCTGCCCGCCGCCCGGAGTGCCCCGGGCATCGAGTCCTCGATCGAGTGGGTCTGAGGCCCTGAGGCCACGCGTAGAGCCCTCCCTGGATTTTCCGGGGAGGGCTTCTGTGTGTGCGGTTGCCCCCGCCATCGCGGTGGGCAGGGCAGGGGCGGGGCCGACGGGGTTAGTCCGCGGAACAGCCCCAGTACGCGATCTCGACCGGTTCGTCGTGTCGGTACAGCACCGTGCACCGGCCGATTCCTCGGCCGACCGGGTCCAGTAGCTGGCGTATCGAGGTCTCCCATTGCTCACGTGTTGGTCGGCCGTCGAGAGCCCAGCTGAGGATCTCGTTCTCGGTCAACGGCCGCATCATGGCGATGTCGTCGCCGGCTTCGGCGTCGATCAGTGCGTAGAAGTCGAGCACCGTGCAGGTCCCTCCGGTCAGGATGTACTCCTGCCAGGCTTCGTCCCTCCACAACTCCGTGATGCTCTGCCCCGGGAAGCCGTGGTCGTCCGCCGCCAACTCCTGAGCCTGCGCCTGACGAAAGGCCGCTTCAAGATCCTCCTGATAGGGCCCGGTCGCTGCCCATTCATTGCCGCCCACGCAACACCTTTCCTTGATCACTGTCCTTCGGCTGCGCCGCACGCTAACGGCTACCGCTGACAGGACCATCCAGTGCCTTGGCGGGATCGCCCACCTTTCGAGTGGCGATCGGCAGCTGTTAGCTACTTCCTATGAGTGACAGGTGGGCGGCGGCCGACTCGGACAGGCTCTCCAGGATGGCCCTGCCCTTCTCGGCCGTGCCGAGGGACGGGCGGCCGATGATGCCGTTCTGGGTGTAGCCAGCCATGCCCACGGTGAGGAGGTGGGGGCGCTCCGGGGCGTCGTGGTCGTCGGCCTCGATGCCGTCGCGGACGAGGTGGGGGGCGCCGTGGAGGAGGAGGGACACCTCCAGCTCGCCGCCGTGCATGTCCTCGGTGCCGCTGCTCTCCAGGGCGGCGGCTTCGCGGGCCTGGTGCCAGTCCTCGCGGACCGGGAAGAGGGCGACGCGCGGGCCCTCGGTGTTGGCCTCCTGAACCACGTTGGAGAGGACGTAGTTCCCGCCGTGTCCGTTCACGATCAGCAGGCCGGGGACGCCGGAGGCCTGGAGCGACTTCCATGTGTCGTTGATCACGGCGTAGAGCGTTGAGGCGCTGATGCTGACGGTGCCCGGCATGTGGGCGTGCTCGTGGGAGCAGGACAACGTGATGGGCGGCAGGAGGAACAGGTCGTAGTCGGCGGCGATCCGCTGGGCGATCAGGCTGGCGACGACGGTGTCGGTGGTCAGGGGCAGGTGGTCGCCGTGCTGCTCGAAGCTGCCGACCGGCAGCACGGCGACCTTGGCGCCGCGCCGGCGTTCGTCTGCGGAGGTGGCGGCCGTGATCAGTGCGTCCATGGGCCCAGCCTCTCTCATCACGTCAACGGCGGTCGAGAGGGGATCCACCACTCATCAGGGTCAAGCGGCCGGTGAACGTGGCGACTTCGGGTACGGCCCTCCATTGGTGGAGAGCCTTGCCTGCTGCGGACAGTTCGGACATGGCCCGGGCGGACTCGGTGTCGATGGCGATCGACAGTGCCCGGTCGGCGGCTGCGGCCGCCTGCTCCGGCTCGCCGGACACCGCGTAGGCGCGGGCCAGCCGGGAGAGGTAGACGCCCTGGTCGTTGCGGTAGATGGATGGCAGGATCTGGAGCTCGGCCTCGAACAGGTCCACGGCTGTTCGCGGATCGCCCAGTTCGAGCAGGCAGTTCGCGCGCTGCATCTCGATGTACGTCGGCGTGCAGTACGCCAGATCGAGGGCATCGTCTGCGTGGGAGTCGTCTGGCTCGGCGGCGAGTTCGTGGGCCTCGTCGAACTTGGCCTGGGCGAAGCGTTGGTTGCCCGTGAGGGTGTGGCCCTGGGCCTCCTGCTGGGCGGCCAGCGCGCGGATGCGAAGGGTGGCACCGGCGGCTCGTTGCGCGGCGCGGGCGAGGCTGATGGCCTTCTGGGCATCGCGTCGGGCGGTGGCCTGGTTGCTCTTCCGGAAGAGCACGTAGGCGGCCATGACGTCATCGCCCGCCTCCTGCGCCCATTCCATGGCGCGGTCCGACCAGAAGAGGGCTTGGTCGAAGTCCCCGAGATCCTGGTTCAACCAGCCCAGGAACTCCGCGGTACGGGCGCCGATGATGAGGAGCTCGCCCCGGGCGCGGCCAGCGGCGTTCTGCTGGATGCGGTCGAGCAGCTGGACGTGCCGGGTCACCGCGTCGAGCGCGTGGCGGGAGCCGAGCAGGTTCGCGGCCCGGGTGCCGGGCGGGGGTGTCCTCGCGCACGACGCCGCGGTGGTGCTCGACGAGTTGGTGAGCAACGCGGTGAAGCACGCCAGGGTGTCCAAGGGGCGGCGGATCTACGTCCGCTTCGAGATGGTGGTCGATCACCTTCGGTTGGAGGTGCACGACGCGAGCAGCGAGAAGCCGGTGATCCGGCGGTCCGCTGGAGTGGACGCCGAGTCGGGGCGGGGGCTGTGCCTGGTGGAAGCCCTGTGCGTGGAGTGGGGCTTCGTGCCTCGCCCGGAAGGTATCGGGAAGATCGTTTGGGCGCTTGTGGGCCCGGGAGGCGGTGCGTCGTGAGCAAGCGGGCGCCCGGGTCGACGGAGACCCGGTGTTTCTACTGCGGTGCGGGGCTGCTGAGGGCGGTGACCCGGGTCATCGTGGTGAACGGCCGGACGGTTCGTGTCCACGCGTGGCACCCGCGCCGTGCGGGGGAGGTGTCCGGGTGATGGGGCTTCCCGTCGATGCGGGCATGGGCGCTCCTGCGCGCCCCGCCGACCGGTTTCCGCACATTGCCCTCAGCTTGGGGCAATGGCGGGTCGATGAGGCCTACTGGGCCATGGAGCGGGTGCGCGCCGGGGTGCCGCTGGCGGAGATGGACCATGCCGAGCTGCTGTCCACGGCCGAGAGCGCGTTGAAGCACGCGGAGTCGCTGGTCTTGCTGCTGGAGGTGGTGGAGCTCGCGACCCCCATCGACTGGCCGAAGACCCTCGACCAGGTGATCACGCCGATCCGCGAGTACTTGAAGTGGACGTGGGACGCGCACAGGCCGTACGCGGGCTCGGCGGAGTACGTGGGCGAGGTGAAGCGGGTCGGCGGCTGGCCCTTCCGGGTGCGCGTGGAACTGGAAGTCGTGGAAGGGACGCCGAACGGATCGGCGGCCAAGCGCAACTCACGGAAGAGAGGGCAGGCATGACCGACACCGTGCACACGGCCTCGGCGGGAACGCCGTACCCGTTCCCGGTGATCGCGGAAGTCCGAGGCGTGACGGCGCCCGCGCGCTTCAACAGGCTGCCGGACGCGATGGCTGCGCTGCTGGCCACGTTGGGCGCCTTGCCGCTCAGCCCCGACCAGCACGGCTATTTCGCCGAGTTGTTCGGACCGTCGGCGGTGCCGTCGGTGGGGCACCGGCTTGCGACGCACGGGGAGGTGCGGGCCCTTGCCTTCCTCGACCTGACGCCGACCGTGGTCCGCCTCTATCCCGCCGGCCCCGGGGCGCCGCAGTGACCCGGCGGCTGAGGGCCTGGCGGGACCACGTCTCGACCTGGTGGCTGCTGGACGGCCAGTTCTCCTGGCCGGTGCGCGCCGTCTCGCCGGGGCGTCGAACCGCACACCGTGACGTGATGGCGTGGTGCGACGAGCCGGGTTACGCCGCGGGGCAGCGAGCGCAGCTGATGCGTCGTATCTGGCGCGAGGAGACCGGAGTTGAGGACCCGCTGGCCGGTCTGAGCGAGGCGGAACTGTTCAGCCGGATCTTCGGCAGCGAGGAGCCGAAGCGCGGCCGCGCGTGACCTGATCAGGGACAACAGAAGACGTGCCGGACCACCCCGAGACCTTGGCGGGAACAGGGGTGGTCCGGTGGGTCGGAACCCGGTGCCGATGGTATCGGGCTCCTCGGCATGTCTGTGCACGGATGGCCGGTTCGGTTCTTGACCAGGGGAGTTGAAGGACAGTTGGACGAGGACGACGACTTCGGTGCGGAGTTGGCGGCGAGCCTCGACCCTGACTCGTGGGTGTGGCTGCCAGGCGTCGACTGGCCGGCTGGCGGGTCGCGAGACGAACGGCGGACGAGGTGAACTCCCTCCTGGCGGCGTGCGGTGTGGACCGCTCGCAACTTCGGGCGATCGCCGACACCGATGCTCAGGGCGGGGCGCTGGTCCGCCTTGAGGGCGTTCCAGAAGGGTGGACGAGTCTCACGGGACTCCTCTGCCTAGCATCCAGCATTCGAGATCGCTTGGCCTGACGGTGGCGCAGACATCTCGTCGCATGGACGTCCCGGCTTGGACATGTCCAAGCGCACCACTCCTGGGCGTTCTTGCCTCTAGGCTGTAACTCGTTACACGACCAGGGAGGGAGCGTGCGGTGAGTACCGAGATCGCGGAGTTGGTGACGCAGGCGGGTCCATACGTCACTGCAGCCCTGAGTGCGTACGGCGGATCGGTGCTCACACGGGCCGAAGGCGCGGCAGTAGACGCTACAGCCAACTTTGGACGTCGGATCTTGCGGTCTATCTGGCGGCGGAGTAGCGCCACCAGTCAGGCTGCATTCGAGGTTGCTCTTGAGGATGCAGCGAACGATAGCGAGGAGTCTGATGCTGTTGCTGCTCTTCGCCATCAGATCAAGCGAGCGCTCCGTGAGGATGAAACCCTGAGGGCAGAAATCGCGAGCTTGTTGGCAGATCCCATGCGCCCAATTTTCAGCTCGGCTTCAGTAGAACAGAATGCAGTTGCGCGTGACCATGGGGTGATATTCCAGCAAGGGTCGGGAACCCAGATCTACGGATCAAAGTGAGCGACGATTACCGGGAGGAGCGCCCGGCACAGCATGCTTCCGCTCACGATCACGGCGCCGCATTTCAACAGAGCCATGGCGTTCAGATCTATTTTGCGAGCCGTGATCAAGAACCGAATACTGGCATAGTTGATGCTGCCAGGGGCACGGCGCTCTCAAGTCTCCCAAGAGTAAGAGATTGCAGCGACCCCATCGCCTGGGGTGTGCACCCCGCACCTAGCCTAAATGGAGACCGGGTTCCCCCGTATGTCGAGCGAGATATAGATTTCGATCTGGCATCACTCCTGCGCCCCGGATCATTTGTTTTGCTTACCGGCGATTCAACGGCCGGTAAGTCGCGCTGTGCCTACGAGGCGCTAATATCAAGGTTTGGGGATCGCTTTCTATATCGCCCACAGGATGGCGGCGACCTCGCACGCGGTATGGCACATCTCGAAAAAGGGAATCTGACCATCTGGCTTGATGACCTAGAAAGATTCCTCTCACCCCCTGCTGTTACTGGCGAAATGATCGATGCGGCACTTCAAGCGGGCGCTGTAGTAATTGGCACTATACGCGCCGAACAGCTCTCTCTGGTTTCGCCTCGGATGATGCCAGGTCAAAATAGCCAGCTCCAAGCGTCTCTCAGGAACTCCCGTGGCGTAATCTCCAGATCGCACGTCATTTATTTGGATCGAAGGTGGAGCGAGCAGGAGATTGCGAGAGTGAGAGGGGTCGATGACCCTCGACTCAAGGACGCGGTGCGGCATAGCAGCGAAGTCGGCATCGCTGAATATCTAGCCGCAGGCCCTCAGCTGATGCTTGACTGGAGATCTGCTTGGGCCCCGGGCCTGAACCCCCGTGGCGCTTCCCTCGTTGCGGCAGCAGTGGATTTCAGGAGGATTGGAATTGGATGGCCAATTCCTCGTCAAGTTCTGCTGGGAATTCACGACGAATATCTCAAGCAGCGCGGAGGTGCCAGACTTAGGCCCGAGTCGACTCAAGACGCATTTCACTGGGCGACCCAACCGCTGCACGCTACCAGCAGCCTCCTGATCCCAGACGGCGATGATGCGTACGTGGCGTTTGATTATCTTCCAGATGCAATTTCACGTGAACATAATTCTCCTCGTCCGCCAGATTTTATCTGGGAGTATGCCATAGAGACGCTCCCTCCAAAAGCTCTTCACTTTATCGGCCATAAAGCCGAGGAGTTTGGGCGGGTTGAAATTGCCGAAAAAGCTTACGCTCTGAGTGCAGATGCGGGGATGGGTGAAGGGTCGTTCCATCTCGGGTACTTTGCGACACAGCGAGGCGAGCCAGAAGAAGCAGAGTATTGGTTCCGTAGGGCAATATCTCAGGGGAATCTTCTTGCTCACGCCAACCTTGCAATCACACTTCAGCAAAACGGTCGGCCCACTGAGGCGCTAGAGATTCTTCGCACCGGGGCATCGAAGGGCGATCATGCCTCAGCACACCACCTAGCCAGCCTCTATGTAGAGGAAAAGAATTGGATTGCAGCCGAGGACTTCTTTGAAGGATTGTTGGAGACTCGGCCCTCCATGGCCAAGATGATACTTGGGCGGCTTAAGCTAGACCAGGGTAGCTATGACACGGCCTGGGATTGGCTCAACGCAGCCGTCCTCGATGGCAACAACGAGGCTTACTTCTACCTCGGCCGGCTTCACGAAGAGCGAGGTGACGTCGATTCTGCGGAAGAGTCTTATGAAATCGCAACCCTGCATGGATTTGCCCGGGCTCGAAATAATCTAGCAACGCTGCTTTACCGAGCGAGGCGCCTTGAGGATGCAGAGCGCATTCTTCGTGCGGTTTCTCAGAAGGATAGTCGGGCTGCATTTAATCTCGCCATTATTCTCGGGGAGACTGGGCGGGAGAGTGAAGCAGAGGATTTCTATAGAAGTTGCATCGAGTCGGGCTCAATTTCCGCCAAGACAAACCTCGCCGTCCTGATTTCCCGGCAAGGCAGGGAATCGGAAGCGATGATTCTCCTGCGCGAGGCTGCATCCGCTGGAGACTCCCATGCGATGTATGCCCTGGCAGGAAGGTTCCGAAGGGCCCGGAATACCCGAGAGGCGCTTTCGTGGTGCAATAAAGCAATCGAGGCTGGCAGCGTCGACTCATACTCTGAGATGGGGCTCATCCAGGAGTCGATGGGGAATGCAAAAGCTGCTAGGTTCTGGTACAGGCGCGGCGTGGAACTTGGTGATATGGCCGCTGCAGTCTGCTTGGGCTACCTTATGGAGCGCTCGGGTAAACATAAAGAGGCCATTCGCCTGTACGAGCGGGCGGCAGAAGGTGGAAGCTCGCACGCCTATTTCCATATCGGTAAACTCCATGCCCGTAAGAGGAATTTGAACCGCGCGGTGCCCGCTCTTGAGTCCGCCCTTGACCAGGGGGAGGATGTTGCCGAATTGCTTATGAGTATTTATGATGCTCTCGGTGAACACGAGAAGCGTAATAGGTTGGCCGCTAAAGGTGGCAATTCCTAGTCAAGGGTGGAGAGTTTTCTAACTGGCGCCCCTGGGTTCTTTTCCTCAGGAACGGGTAGGTGGCGTGGTTCCAGTGGCTGACTGGCCAGGTGTCTGGCAGGCGCTGAAGCCGACTCACTGTGCCAGGTAATGAATATGAGGGCGGTGGAGCGGTTTTGGCCGGTGTCCTGTCTGGTCTGGGGTCGGGCATGATCGGGGGGCCATAAGCTGCTGCGACTCGGTCAGGGCTTTTGGGCCTGACCGCAGTTTGGCCGAGTGGCCCCCGGTCTTGCTCGACGCGGGTCCCGGTCCGGGGAGGTGGGTAAAACCGCGGAGCCGCCCGGCCTCAGCCACGACGGGTACTGACCTCGGCGCTCGCTGGGCCGCACGTTGCGGTGGGCGCGGCCGGCCGCCGCCGGCGCGGGGCGGAGACAGGAGCGGCGGCGAGCGGCAAGGCCGCGCGCCGGCGCGCTGTGCGCGCCCCTTGAGTAAGTGAAGAGGAGTTGCGACAGCCCCCGCGCCCGGTGTGGACGTGGGGGCTTCGGCATGTTCGGGGGTATTAGCGGGAGGCCTTGGCGCGCTTGGGCTTGTGGGCGTCGATGGCGTAGGTGAGGGCGGTGGTTTCGGCGCCGAGACGGGTCTCCTCCAGGATGAGGGGGAGGCCGGTGGCCTGGTCGCAGGTGATGCGGTGCGCGATCAGGAGGACGGCGGCTTCGGAGAGTTGGAGGGCTTCGCGCTCGTCCGGCTGGGGGACCCGGGCGCTGACCCGCTCGTGCCAGGTGAGGTTGTGGCCGGCGGTGGCGAGCGCCGTGTAGGCCTCGGTCGGGGTGGCGGCGGGCTGTTGGGCGAGTGGGGTGGCCTCGATGCGTTCCATGGGGAGCAGGAGGCGGTGGAGGGCGCGGCCGGCGCCGATGGGGTTGGCGAGCAGGCGGTCGCAGCCGAGCATCAGCTCGTCCTGGTCCATCTCCAGTAGCGGCGCGGTGATGGCGTCGGTGCGGGTCCGGTAGACCGTGGGCTCCTCGGCGTGGTCGAACCAGGCGTCGAAGGGCGTTGAGAAGGTGTCGCCCTGGGTGGCGATGGTTCGCTCCAGGCTGGCGCTCGGGCCGTGGACGGCGGCGCGGACGAAGGTGCCGCGGCCTTGCTTCACGTCCAACTGGCCCTCGCTGCGGAGGGCGGCGACGGCAAGCCTGACGGTCGGGCGGGAGACGCCGTAGGTCTCGGCTAGATCGGTTTCGGTGGGCAGCTGAGTGCCGGGCGGCCACTCGCCGGTGGCGATCGACTGTCGCATCGCCGCCGCCACCTGCTTGTGCAGTGCCTCGTTCCGAATGATCGCCATGGTGTTGACCCCTTGGTGCGGACGCCGGGGGACGGGCCCGCTTCGCGTGTGTCGTGTCGTTTTCGAGGGTTCGTGTGTGGCCGTTTGCCCTGGTCGGGCGGCATCTCTAGGTCTGTCGTCAGTTGCTAGCCGTTAAACGTAAGCATGAATCGCTTGCGTCGGGGCGTCAAGGAGGAGCATCATCGAAGCGCCAAAGGTAAGTACGTTTGACGACTGACGTCATGCGGCCTCTGGTGTCGGAGGAGTGTGCGCTCATGCAGTCCATTCCCGTGGACGGAACCCGGCTCGGCACGATGACCTGCATCGTCGCCCCCGAAGTTCGGATCGCGAACCGCGAAACCGGGGAGGTGAGGAAGGACCGGGAGGGGCAGACGGTCTACACGGTCGGCGTTGCGGTCCGGCAGGACGGCCGGCGGGCCTCGATCATCGAGATCAGCGTGTCGGGCGAACCGGTCGGCGTCGTGGAGGGCGTGCGGGTGCACGTCACCGGCCTGACCGCCTTCTCGTGGGCGATGGGGGACCGGCACGGCCTGTCCTTCCGGGCCGAGGCCATCGCCCCGGTTCCGGTCACCGCGCCAGCGGCCTCGCGCAAGGGCGGCGACGCCTGATGAGCAGCGCGACCCGCGTGAAGCTGCGGGGACTGCTCCGCGAGCTCGGGGACCTGGCCGAGGAGGTTGACCCGTTCGGGCGGGACGACGAGGGGGCCCAGCTCTTCGACCACATCGCCATCGTCGCCACGAAGGCCGCGGGTGGTGCCCGTGACCAGGAGACCGTGGCCCACAACACGGCGATGGAGAACGGGGGACGGCCGTGATCGTCCTCCAGTTGCTGTGGGTGGTGATGCTGGCGGC
The DNA here is from genome assembly GCF_017427025.1 of Streptomyces sp. FH025. Taxonomy (GTDB): domain Bacteria; phylum Actinomycetota; class Actinomycetes; order Streptomycetales; family Streptomycetaceae; genus Kitasatospora. Next base: position 1,466 of record NZ_JAFLNG010000149.1, on the reverse strand, counting down.
GGTGCTGATCGGGCTCAGCATGGCCCCGGTGTTGCGGCGCACCTACCCCTATGTCTGGTGGTACCTGCTCGGCTATCCGGCTGCGGTGATCCGCGTCCGGGTGACGTGGCGGCGTCTGACCACGAACCTCGGTCTCGCCGTGGCCAAGCGTCCTGGGTCGGCCCGAGTCGGGGACTTGATGGTCCGCGGGGATCCGCTGCGGCCGACTCCGCCCCGTCTGGGCGTGGCGAAGTACCGGCGTGGCGGCGTCGACGTGAGGGTGCGGCTTCACCCCGGGCAGGTGCCCGAGCACTTTGCCGAAGCCCTGGACGCGTTCACCCACGCCTGGCGGGTGCACGCCGTGCGGCTGGTCGCGGACGAGCGGGGGTTCGTCACCCTCTCGGCGCTCGCCTGGGACCCCCTGATCACGCCCGTGGTGCCTTACCGGTTGAAGGAGCGGCTCTTGCGGGCGGTGGTCGGGCTGCTGGAGGACGGCCGGGCCTGGACGATCGACCTGCGGCGGGTGCCGCACTGGCTGATCGTCGGTGCGACCCGCTCCGGGAAGTCCACCCTCATTGCCGCGCTGGTGAAGGAACTCGCCCCGCAACGCGTCGCCCTGTTCGGTATCGACCTCAAGGGTGGCATGGAACTGTCCCTGTTCGAGGACCGGCTGTCGGCCCTGGCAGCCACCCGGGCGGAAGCTGCCCACCTGCTCGCGGAGTTGGTCGCGGAGACTGAAGCCCGGATGCAGTTGTGCCGCTCGGTCGGGGCCCGTTCCGTCTGGGACCTGCCGGAGCAGCTCCGCAAGATGCCCGTCGTCGTCATCGTGGACGAGGTCGCGGAGCTTTACCTGGTGGCGACCAGGGACGACAAGGCGGAGGTGGGGGAGATCTCCACCAACCTGCTCCGGCTCGCCCAGCTCGGGGCCGCTCTGGGCGTCCACCTGGTGGTCACGGGGCAACGGGTCGGCTCGGACCTCGGGCCCGGGGTGACCGCCTTGCGGGCGCAGTTGGCCGGCCGGGTCTGCCACCGGGTGAACGATGCCGGGACGGCGGAGATGGCGCTCGGCGATCTCGACAAGGACGCCCTGGCTGCCGCTCAGCAGATCACCACGGCTGAGCAGGGCGTCGCCATCACGGTTGGCGCCGACGGCCGGTGGATCCGGGCCCGGTCCATCCATGTCACGCCCGAGCAGGCACGTCGAGTGGCGAGGAAGTACGCCCGGCTGGCTCCGTCCTGGCCCGGTCTTCACACGGAGGAGCCGAACGAAGGGGTCTACGTCTGATGGGCGCCGTTCTCGTCCTGACTGCCGTCCTGGCCCTCGTCACCTACCTCCTGGTCCGCTCCGGCGAACTGCGCACCTGGCACGTCTTCCTGGTCGGCACCCTCGGCATCTACCTCGACCGCATCGGCTGGGCCGACCCCGTCGTCTACGCCGTGACCTGGCTCGTCCAGGGCTTCACCCACACCACCTGAGAGGCGTGATC
>NZ_JAFLNG010000148.1 GCF_017427025.1 Streptomyces sp. FH025 | reverse complement strand
TCTGGCGGCCCACCGGCCACCGTGGTCACAATCGCACCGCCCCGGCCCCCACCGGAGGGGCGGGGCGCCGAAAGCTGCCGAAGGAGCCGATGTGACCACCCGGGAGAGCGTCTCGGAGCACGGCCTGACCGTGCGCGCCCAGCACCGGCACAACCCGTACGACCACCTCTTCGACGACGCGGCCTTCGCCGGACTGCTGCTCGACCTCGGGCTGCGGCGAGCCGCCAGCATCTGGCGCAACCACACCGCCCCCGTCGGCGCCGCACCGCGCGATCCGTACCCCCGGGCGAGCATGGGCTTCGTCCTGCTGGACCCGACGGCCGGGCCCTGGGTGCCCGAGGCGCAGTCGGTGATGGCGGTGATCACCGTCGGCGAGGACGCCCACCGCTTCCTGCCCAGGGCTGCGGCCAAGGCCGCGGGCCACCGCCGGCTCGGACGCAACTACGGCGAGGCGGTCCTGACCGACCCCCACCTGTGCGGCAGCGGCGGGTTCCGCTACGGGCACTCGGCGGGGATCCGCGGCCAGATCGTCGGCGCCAGCTCGCAGTCCACCGACCAGGACCTCTTCGAGGCCGGACGGCTGGCCACCGAACTGGTCGACGCGCTCGCGAGTGCGCAACTCGCCTGGGAGGAGCGGACCGGCCCCGGTGACTGGTACTCCCCCGACGACGCGCCGCACCCCGTCTACCGGGAGATGGTCGCCTTCGCCCTGGACCGGGCCGAGGGCCCGGGCACGACGGCCCGGTAGCCGAATGCGCCACAGGCGAGCCCCCGCCCCCACGTCCGCGCGCGACCGAAGACGTTCGGCTACGAACCTCCGTCGGCCTGACCTCGCGGTCACTCCCCCGCGGCGAGCCAGCGCAGGCGCCCGTCCTTGGGAGAGGTTCGGCAGGTGAGCGCCACGCCCTTCGAGGAGGTGGCGGTGGCTCCGGCCTCCCGGCACTTGCGGTGCGGCTCGTTGCAGCTGCCCTTCTTCTTGCCGGGGATCTGGGCGCAGTTCTCGGTGTCGTGCGCTTCCTGGCCCTCCGGGGAGAGGTTGTCGTAGTTGCTCCCGTCGTGCCGCCCGGGCGAGTCACCGCCCGGATCCCCCGCCGGCGCACCGGCCCCGCCCTTCCCCGTGGGTGACGCGGCGGCACCGGTCCGAGGGGCGTCGGCCGACGCCGCCCCGGACGGAGTCGGCACGACGGACGCGGCCGTCGGCGCGGGCGAGGCCGCGGGGGTGTCCACGGTCGGCGCGGGTGATGCGGCTGATGCGACGGACGAGCGTGTCGCGGCCACAGGGGCGGAACCGACGCCGCAGGCCGCGACCGTGCTGAGGAGCAGGCCCGTGACCGCCGGGGCGGTCACCTTCGCCATGGTGCGTATGCTGATCAGGGGGTGGGACATCGGGCCAGTGTAGGCACTCAAGATCCTCACTCCGTGAGGAAGAGGTCGCCCTTGCGCAGGTTGCACATCCAGTGGCTCAGCTGCACGTTGTCGCTGGTGTGATCACCACCCGCGGCCACCGGCACCCGGTGGTCCAGGGTCGCGCACCACATGTCGGGCCACGACAGGGACGGGTCGACGGCGGTCCGGCAGATCTGGCAGATCCAACCGTCCCGTTCGAAGATCGCCTGCGGGTCCAGTCGCTCGATCTCGCCCTCCTGACCGAGCCTGCGCATGCGGTCGGCATAACTGGCGGCCGCCGTGCTGATGCGCTTGAGTCGCCGGGAGCGGGCGGCGTACGCGGGGGTCCACAGCGTGGGGACGTCCTGGACGCCGCAGACGTGAGCCGTCCAGGTGTACTCGTTGCCGTCCTGGTCGATGTCGCGGATGGTCTCCTGGTACCAGCGCCAAGTCCGCCCGCGGGCCTCGAAGGGCGCGTACGTGTCGATCTTCCGCAGGCCGAGGAACTGGCCCAGATGGAGCGACGTCGGGGTGCCGCTCTCGTCGACCTCGTAGAAACAGGTGGAGCCCGTCTCCTCGTGCAGGGCGAACACCACGCGGTCGAGGCTCCAGTGGTCCGGCGCTCCCATGGTGACCTGCCAGGGGATGTTCTCCGGCAGCAGGACCGACAGCGGCAGGTAGACGGTGCGAGAGCCGTGGCGCTCGACGAGATCGCCCGGCTTGGGCGAGAAGCCGAGGAACTCGTACGGAAACGGCGATTCCTGGGGCAGGGTCCTGAACACCTGGGGCCCACGGGGCGGTTGGGGATCCGGGGTGTTCGCGGGCGGCGGAACGACCTCGCCCCGTTCGATCTGCCGGTTCAACCGACGGTTGAGTGTGGCGTTGCACCGGGGCGAGCACACATGGCGGTCCCGTTGCTTCCAGTGAGCGGTCGGCGCTATGGCCTCACCGCACAGCCTGCACGGCTCCCCTCCCTTGGCTCGACTCTCGGCCTTGAGGACCTCGTCGCGCCACTGCCAGTACTCGCTGTCGTTCCCCACGCCACCGCGCCCTTCCGTCGACACACCGGCCCGACTGTAGACGAACCAGATCAACGCCGCCGACAGCCCCTCCCCCCGGGCGCGGGCCGGGAAGGGGGCTGTGTCCTGCGTCAGGGAGCGGCGTGGTTACGCCCGGCCGGTCGCCGGAGTGACCGTGACGGTGTGACCGGGATCGGCGGCGGAGGTCGCGAGCCGCAGGGTGAAGGTGCCCGGCTCGGTCGCCCAGCCGTGCGCGTCGGTGTCCCAGTGCTGGAACGCCCGCGGTGCGATCTCGATGCGGGCGAGCACACGCTCGCCCGCTTCGGCGCGCACGGCGGTGAAACCGGCGAGCCAGGAGACCGGTCGTTCGACGGCCGATTCCGGGCGGGACAGGTAGGCCTGGAGGACCTGCTTGCCCGGCCGGGCACCGGTGTTGGTGACGTCCGCCAGCACGACGACGCGGTCCCCGGCGGTGCTGACGGTGGGTTCGTCGATTCGCCAGCTGGTGTAGCCGAGGCCGGACCCGAACGGCAGCGCCGGCCCGTACCCGCCGGTCCGTTCGCGCTTGAGCCAGGCGCGGTAGCCGACGTGGACGCCCTCGGTGTAGGCGAGCCGGCCCTCGTGCGGCTCCACGACCCACACCGGCACGTCCTCCTCGCGGGCGGGCCAGGTGGTGGGCAGCCGGCCGCCGGGCTCGCGGGCGCCGGTGAGGACGTCGGCGAGCGCGGCGCCGAACTCCTGGCCGGGGAACCAGGACAGGACGACGGCGGCCACCTCGTCGAGCCACGGCATCACCACGGGGGCGCCGGAGTTGACGACCACGACCGTCCGGGGGTTGACCTCGGCGACGCGGCGCACCAGCTCGTCCTGGCCCTCGGGAAGGCCGAGGCTCGGACGGTCGAAGCCCTCCGACTCGATGGTCTCGGTGGTGCCGACGACCACGACGGCGACGTCGCTGGCGGCCGCCACCTCGATCGCCCGCCGGAACTCCTCGGCCGGGTCGCCGAAGAGGTCCTTGTAGCCGAACCTGACCATCGCGATGGGGAAACCGCCGGGGAGCGACAGGGCACAGGTCAGGCGCAGCTCGACGGTCTGGCCGTGGCTCAGGTCGCGGGAGACCACCCGCGCCGGGGGGCTCAGGAGCGCGGTGACGGGGTCGTCGCCCTCGGCGGGGGCGAGCGAGTCGGTGCTGACGGCCTCGCCGTCGATCTCGAAGGTGAATCCGCCGACTCCCGCGAAGCCGAGGTCGTGCCGACCGTCGCGGTCCGCGGTGAAGCGGGTGGTCAGCTCGACGCAGGCGGCCTGGGCCAGTCGCGGGTCGCCGAGCCAGCCGAGGCGGCCGCTGGGGAAGTTCTCCTCGGCGAACGCGGCACCGTCCTGGTCGAGGTAACGGACGTGGATCCCGTCGGCGCCCGAGAACGGGTCGGTGACCGTGCCCCGGGTGAAGGGGTGCAGCTCGTCGACCGGGGGCAGGCCGGGCGCGAACGTGACGGCGTGGTCTCCGTAGGCGTCCCGCAGGCCTTCGAGTGGCGTGACGACGTGGTGCGGGAACACGGCTGCCGATCCGCCACCCTGGGTGCGGGCCCGCAGGGCGTGCTGGCCGATCACGCCGACCGTCAGCCCGTCCCGGGGCTCGACCGGGAGGGTCCCGTCGTTGCGGGCGAGGACCATGCCGTCGGCCGCGGTCTCGCGCAGCAGGTCCGCGATGGCGGTGTCGTCCCAGGGCTCGACCGGGGCGGCCGCGGGGCCGCTGTCGAGGGCGCCGACGCGCGCGGCGAGCAGGAGCAGCCGGGCGACCTTCTCGTCGATCGCGCTCTCCGGGACCCTCCCGGCCTTCACGGCCTCGACGAGGGCCTCGCCCCACGGCCCGTCCGGACCGGGCATGACGAGGTCCAGTCCCGAGGCGGCCGACGGCTCGGTGTCGCGCACCGCCCCCCAGTCGGAGATGACGACGCCGTCGAAGCCCCACTCGTCCTTCAGCGGGTCGCGCAGCAGCGGGTTGGCGGACATCGGTGCGCCGTTGACGGTGTTGTAGGCGGACATCACCAGCCAGGCGCCCTCGTCGACCATCCGCTCGAAGGGGGCCAGGTAGACCTCCCGCAGCGTCTGCTCGTCCGCGCGGACGTCGACGGTGAAGCGGTCGGTCTCGGAGTCGTTGGCGACGTAGTGCTTCGCGGTGGTGGCGACGCCGTGCGCCTGGACGGAGGCGACGTAGGCGGCGCCGAACTCGCCGGTGAGGTAGGGGTCTTCGCTGAACGCCTCGAAGTGGCGGCCGCCGCGGGGCGAGCGGTGCAGGTTGACCGTCGGGCCGAGCACGACGTCGACGCCCTTGGCCCGGGCCTCGGCGGCGATCAGGGAGCCGAGCCGGCGGACCTGTTCGAGGTCCCAGGTGGCGGAGACGCAGCTCGCCGAGGGCAGGCTCGCCGACGGGTCACGGTCGTCCATCGCGATGCCGCGGACGCCGGTGGGGCCGTCGGAGACGACGATGGGGCGCAGACCGACGGCGGGTTCGTCGTGCAGCGACCACATGGATGCGCCGGTCAGCAGGCGCACCTTCTGCTCCAGGGTGAGGCGCTCGATCAGCGCGGTGGTGTGCGGAGAAGTGGGCATTGCCGCGTCCTTTCACTACAGGTGGGCGGGGTGGATCGGAGGGTTCGGCGGTGGGAGGGCGATCCGGTCAGCGGACGCTGCGGATCGGGAGGACGGAAAGAGCGCCCAGGAGCGCGATCACCCCGACGACCGGGTAGAGCGCGGCGTAGCTGTCGAAGGCGTGGACGATGCCCGCGGCCAGGACCGGTGCGACGGAGTTGGGCAGGGTCGCGGCGAGGTTGAGGACGCCGAGGTCCTTCCCGAAGTCGTCCGGGTTCGGCAGCACGCTGCTCATCAGGGCCTGGTCGACGGAGACGAAGGCCCCGAATCCGCACGCGACCACGAAGGTGTGCAGCGCGAGTCCGAGCACCGACGGAAGGACGAGCGGGATCAGGGCGCCGAAGGCGATGAGCAGTCCCGCGACGAGCACCACGGGCTTGCGCCGGCCGAAGCGGTCGGACAGCGGACCGGCCAGCGCCGTCGCGATGATGACGCCGGGCAGTGCGGCGAGCCCGAGCAGCGGTACGGTCTTCGTCGCCTGGTCCAGGGTCAGGCCGACGTAGTCCTGCGCCAGGTAGAGCTGGTAGGTGGTCAGCATCGCGTACCCGCCGAACAGCAGGAGGCGCCCGGTGAAGCCCCAGAAGAAGTCGGGATGCCGGACCGGGTTGACCCAGAAGGCGGCGAGGAAGGCACGCAGCGAGAACGGCCGGCGTGGTTCACCGCGGTTGTCCCGCTCGGGCACGAGGACGACGAACAGCACGATGGCGAGGAGGACGGCGCCGGCCAGGACCGCGTAGCCGACCGGGACGTCGTCGGCGAACAGCGAACCGAGGATCGGGCCGGCGATGCCTCCGAGGATCAGGCCCAGCCCCACGCCGGTCGAGTACCGCCCGCGCAGCCCCTCGGGGACCCGGTCGGGCAGCAGCGCGGAGAAGGGCCCCTGGAAGGCGTTGAACCCGAACTGCACGAGCATGGCGCACACGGTCAGCGTGCCCACGCCCGGCGCGAGACCGGAGGTGAACAGCGCGACGGCGCCGACGAGCGCGCCGACGAGCATCCACGGTCTTCGCGCACCGTACCGCGTGCGGGTGCGGTCCGACAGCACGCCGACGATGGGCTGGGCCACCATCGCGGCCACGGCGGCAAGGGCGTTGATCACCGCGAGGTTCGAGGTCTTCGCTCCCGGGTCCATCTGCTCGACCTGGATGGCGACGTAGTACGCCGAGGACGTGTAGCCGATCTGGGCCGCGGCGGAGACGAACGGGGCCGAGCGGAAGAGCCGCCGCAGTTCCTGCGGGACCTTGCGGGACGGCCCTGCGGCCGGGCCGTCGGTCGGCGCGGGGTCGTACGCGGGCCCGGGATCGGCGAGCGTGGGCATGTGGGTCTCCGATTCGGTCGCCGGGGCCGGTGCGGGCCGGTGCGACGGGCGCGGGTGCCGAGCCAGGCGGGGCTCGGCTCGAGGGTGCGGACGAAGGTCTGCCGGCGAGCCGGTCATGACGCTCCTTCGTTCATCCGAACGAAACGAAAAGTTACCACTCTGACGGTAAGGTTTGGGAAGGGTAACACAGGCGCGATACTGGAGCGATGGCAATGAAGCGGGGCAGCTACCGAACCGGACGGGAGCGCGTCGAGCGCATCCTGGACGCCTCCCACGAACTGTTCATCAGCACCGGTTACCGGGCCACGTCGCTGCGCGACATCGCCGCCGCCTCGGGGATCTCCCACCCGGCGCTGCTGCGTCACTTCGCCTCGAAGGGGGAGATCCTCACCGCGCTCGTCGCCCGGCTCGAACGGGAGCACGGGGAGTGGCTCGCAACCGCTGCGGCCGACGGAGGCCGGCCCTTCTCCGCGGCCGAGCTGGCCCGGCACAACGACGCCACGCCCGGCTGGATTCCGCTGTTCACCGCACTGCTCGGCGAGGCGACCAGCCCCGAGCACCCGGGCCACGAGCTCATGCGGAGGCACCTGCGGGCCGGCACCCGCCTCGGCGTCCGGCAGTTCGGCACCCGGGGCGGCGACGAGCGTTCCGTGAAGCTCGCCGTCCAGCGGCTCGGCGCCGCGTGGGACGGCCTCCAGATCCTCTCGCTGTACTTCCCCGGCCGGATCGACATCCCCGGCCAACTCGCGGCGTACGAGGACGACCTGAGGACGAACGGGCTTCCGCCCGCACCCACGGCCCCCACGCCCGAACCGGCGCGCGCCGTGGAAGCGGACGCGCGGTCAGAGCGGCCGCCGCGCGCCCGGGCCGTCGAGGCCGCGGCCCGCCTGTACGCACGCCACGGCTACCACGGCACCACCATGCAGGCCGTCGCCGAGGAAGCCGCCCTGACCAAGGCCGCGCTCGTCCACGTCGCCCCCACCAAGCGCGCCCTGCTCGACCTGGTCGTCGCCGAGCTCTTCACCCCCGCACCCAACGAGACCGATCCCGGCAGCCGGTTGCAGGCGCTGCTCGACCGCCCCCGCTGGCAGGCCGCCGCGGAGGTCGTGCTCATGTGCGAGGCCACCGTTCCGTCCCACCCGGCGCACCGGCACATGGCCAGGCGGCTTGAGTACAGCCTCTCCAGCACCGCCCGACAACTCGTGGCCTCCGAGCGACTGTCAGAGGAGGAGGCGGACACCATGGCGCAGTGGGCCGTCGCAGTCGCGCTTGGAGGCCTGATCGCCTGGCTCTACGAACCCGATGACGTCGACTTGAGGACCCTCATCGAGGGGGCCCTCCCGGCCGGCCCTCGCACCGGCCTCGCGAGCGGGGCGCCCACAAACTGACCGGGGCCGCCGCGCCGGCGCCCCGGCGGGTGGGTCAGGCCCCGGCTCGCTACGGGTGGTGGTCGCCCGCCCACCGGCTTCCGCCGCTCACGGCCGCGCCACCCGGTCGAGGAAGGCGTCCACCAGGTCGTGCGCCCGGCCGCGGGGCGCTTCGCCCAGCCGGCGGGTGTGGGCCAGCAGGTCCTGCGGCTCCAGGCCCTGGTCCCGTACCTGTTGCGCGAGGCCGTTGCCGAGCCACATCCGCAGGATCTCCTCGGTGAGTTCGGGGTGGAACTGGACGCCGAGGGAGCGGCCGATGCGGTAGGCCTGGGGGCCGGCCGTGCTCCGCGCCAGTTCCACCGCGCCGGACGGCAGGGTGAACCGGTCGTAGTGGGACTGGAACCAGGGGCCGCCCGGCACCAGGTCCGGGGCGTCGGTCTCGATGTCCATCCAGCCCAGTTCGGGGTGCGCGGCGCGCTCCACCGAGCCGCCGAGCGCGGTGGCGAGGGCCTGGGCCCCGAAGCAGATGCCGAGTACGGGGATGCCCGACCCGTGGGCCTCGCGCAGCAGTTCCAGTTCGCCGCGGACCCAGCCGCCGATCGTGTCGTCGTCGACGGACCAGGGGGCGCCGAAGGGCACGATCAGGTCGTAGCCGGCGGGGTCGGGGAAGGAGAAGTCGACGCCCGGGGCGCCGAACCGCTCCGCCGGTACGACGGTGACGGCGTCCAGGTGGTAGCCGCGCTGGACGAGGCGCTCCCCGATCAGGCCGGGCAGCGAGATGTGGTCGTGCTGGATGACGAGCGCGCGCATGCGAGAGGTCCTCCCGGTCCTGGGGGCCACCTGCCCCCCGAGGCCGCACCACCCCTTGTGAGGGCCGGATCGGCCGCATATTGTTTGGAGTCAAATGACTCTGGACAGGATACACGGAGGTCCCCCGATGCCGGAGGTCGTCACCCACGAGGAATGGCTGCGCCGCGCCGCCGAACTGCGGCTGCCCACCGCACACCACATCGACGGCGCGGACGAGCCGGGCAGCGGCGGCGACTACGCCGTGGTCTCGCCCCGCGACGGACGGACCCTCACCCGAGTCGCCGACGCCTCGCCCGCCGAGGTCGACCTCGCCGTGGCCGCCGCCCGCCGGGCCTTCGACTCCGGCCCCTGGCCCAGGCTCGCCCCGGCCGAACGCGGGCGCGTCCTGCTGCGCCTCGCCGACCTCCTGGAGGAGCACCGCGGCGAGCTGGCGCTCACCGTGAGCCTGGAGATGGGCAAGCCGATCAGCGACGCGTACGGCATCGAGCTGCGCGCCGCGATCACCACCTTCCGCTGGTACGGGCAGCTCGCCGACAAGCTCACCGACGAGTCCCCGCAGGTCTCCCCCGACGCGCTCGCCCTGGTCACCCGGGAGCCCGCCGGGGTGGTCGGCGCGGTCGTGCCGTGGAACTTCCCGCTCACCCTGGCGTCCTGGAAGGTCGCCCCGGCGCTCGCGGCCGGCTGCACCGTCGTCCTGAAGCCCTCGGAGTCCTCGCCGCTGTCCGCGCTGACGCTGGGCCGGCTGGCCACCGAGGCCGGGCTGCCGCCCGGGGTGCTCAACGTCGTCTCCGGCGACGGCCCCACCGCCGGCCGCGCCCTCGGACTGCACCCCGACGTGGACGTGCTCGCGTTCACGGGCTCCACCGCCGTCGGGCGGCACTTCCTGCGCTACGCCGCCGACTCCAACCTGAAGCGGGTCTGGCTGGAGCTCGGCGGCAAGTCCCCGAACATCATCCTCCCGGACGCCCCCGACCTGGACGCCGCGGCGGCCACCGCGGCCTGGGGCATCTTCTTCAACCAGGGCGAGATGTGCACCGCCCCCTCCCGCCTGCTGGTGCACACCTCGATCGCCGAGCGGGTCACCGAGGCCGTGGTGGCCCGGGCCCGCGCCCTGCGGATCGGCGACCCGCTGGACCCCGCCACCGAGATGGGCGCGCTGGTCGGCGAGAGCCACGTGGAGCGGGTGCTGGAGCACATCGCGTCCGGTCGCGCCGACGGCGCCAGGCTGCGCACCGGCGGCTCCCGCACGCGTACCGGGAGCGGCGGGAGCTTCCTCGAACCGACCGTCTTCGACCGGGTCGCCCCCGACTCCCGGCTCGCCCGCGAGGAGATCTTCGGCCCCGTGCTCTCCGTCCTCGCCTTCGACGACCTGGACGAGGCCGTGGCGCTCGCCAACGACACCGAGTACGGCCTGGCCGCCGGGCTGTGGACCTCCGACCTGACGACCGCGCACCGCGTCTCGCGCGCCCTGCGGGCCGGGACGGTCTGGGTGAACTGCTACGAGGAGGGCGACCTGACGGTGCCGTTCGGCGGCATGAAGCAGTCCGGCAACGGCCGCGACAAGTCGGCCCACGCGCTGGAGAAGTACACCGAACTCAAGACCACCTGGATCCAGCTGTGAGCACCCCCTCGACCGCACACCGGCCGCTGATCGCGATCCCCGCCCGGTTCTCCGCCACGACCTCGGCGCTGCGCTACGCGGCGGAGGTCAACGCCCGAGCCCTGGTCGAGGCGGTGTGGCGGGCGGGCGGCGAGCCCGCCACCATCCACCCGCACGCCCCCGGAGGCACCGCCGACCCGGCCGAGGTCGCCGCCCGGCTGGACCGCTTCGACGGACTGCTGCTCCCGGGCGGCGGCGACCTGGCGCCGCACCGCTACGGGCCCGCCGAGGCGCACGAGAGCGTCTACGACGTCGACGACCAACAGGACGGCTTCGACCTGGAGTTGGCCCGCGGCGCACTGTCCGCCGGACTTCCGCTGCTGGCGATCTGCCGGGGCCTCCAGGTGGTGAACGTGGCGCTGGGCGGCACCCTGCACCAGGACATGGGCGGGCCCGACCGGGAGCACCGGCACCTCGTGCACCCCGTCTCCGTACGACCGGGCTCCGCGGTGGCCGAGGCGCTGCGGGCGGAGCGGGTCGAGGCGTCCTGCTACCACCACCAGCGGGTCGACCGGCTGGGGGCCGGGGTCGAGGTCACCGCCCGGGCCGCCGACGGCACCCCGGAGGCGCTCGAACTGCCCGGCGCCACCGGCTGGTTCACGGCCGTCCAGTGGCACCCGGAGGACACCGCCCCCCGGGATCCGGCCAACCAGGGCCTCTTCGACGCACTCGTCCGGGCCGCTCTGAAACGCTGACTCCCCGAGGAGAGGAGAGCACCGAACCGGCGGTCGCCGGTTCGGTGCTCCGTGCGTGGAGAAGGCCCTACGGCTTGGCCCTACGGCCGCTGCGCCGCGGCGCCGGCTCGGCCCCGTCCAGCAGGCTCAGCCGACGCTCCTCGCCGTGCGTCTCCACCTGCACCACGATCCGGCGCAGCGCGTCGGCCGTGCTCCGGCACTCCTCGGTGCTGAGCGGAGCGGCCACGAACGCCTCCTCGGCGTTGAACTCCGGGAAGAGGCGCCGCATCAGGGCCTCGCCCTCCTCGGTGAGGCTCAGCAGCACCAGCCTGCCGTCGGTGGGGTGGTCGGCACGCCTGACCAGGCCGCGCGACTGGAGGGTGCGGGAGACACCGGTCAGGGTGCCCTTGGAGATCCCGGCCTCCTCCGCGACGTGGCGGGTCTCCGACTCCCCCCAGATCCAGATCACCCAGAGCACCACGAACGCCGTCCAGGTGAGGTCGGAGCCGCGCAGCACCGAGTTCTCGAAGTGCTGCCGCACGGCCGACGCCGCGCGGTGGATGTTGGCGACCACCGCCATCTGATCGTGCTGGATGGGGATGCCGCCGAGTTTGGCCTGGACGAGTTTCTCGGCCTCCGTGATGGAACGCTGGCCCGGCACGGTCCCCTCCTTTCGCAACGCGACGGGTCGTCGGCTGCGGTTTCGGCGAATTGATCGTTCGGGGCCAAATATAGCGGGGTCGAACCCCCGTACGGAGGCTCGACCCCTGGGCCGTGCGGCCCTGTCCCGGGCCGTACCGTCCTGCCGCGGGCCGTACGGCCCGGTCAGCCGTCGATGCGGGCGGCCGTGCGGGCCCGGGGCAGCCGGGAGAGCCCGGCGCACACCAGGAACACCAGCGGGACGGCGGCGGCGAGCACCGTCGCGGTGGCCGCCTCACCGCCGATCAGCGTGGTGAAGTTCGCCACGATGAGCCAGATGGCCGCCGCGATGCCGAGGACTCCGAGGGAGGGGGCGATCACGGTGTTCCAGACCCGGTCGTCCAGCCGCTCCCGGCGGAAGAACACGATCACCGACACGGAGGTGAGGAAGTACATCAGCATGATCGCCAGCACCGCGACACCGCTGCCCCAGGAGAAGAGCGTCATCACCGGGTCCTTGCCGGCCAGCGCGAAGGGCATCACGAACGCCAGGGCGATGGCCGTCTGGACGGCTCCGGCGACCCCCGGGGAATGCCGCCGGTTCAGCCGGCTGAGGCCGCCGGGCAGCAGTCGGCGCCGGCCGAGCGAGAAGAGGTAGCGGTTGGCCGAGTTGTGGAAGGCCAGGATGCCCGCGAAGAGCGAGGTGACGAGGAGGAAGGGGAGCACGTCGCCGGTCCAGGCGCCGAGCCGCTCGGCGATCGGGGCGAAGACGAAGACGGAGGCGTCCCCGCCCTCCAGCGCGGCGTCCGCCGCCGCGACGGCCTTCGACGGACCGTACGCGGAGACCAGCATCCAGGTGGCGAAGGCGAAGAACAGCGTGATGACGCTGACGGCCAGGTAGGTGGCGCGCGGGATGGTCTTGCGGGGCTCGCGCGCCTCCTCCCCGTAGATGGCCGTGGCCTCGAACCCGAGCATCGACGCCAGGGCGAACATCAGGGCCACGCCCGGGGCCCCGCCGAGGGCCGCGGACGGCGAGAAGGTCTGCGCCGCGGCCAGCCCCTCCGGCCCGCCGCCCCGGACCAGGACCAGGACGCCGAACGCGAGCAGGATGCTCACCTCCGCGAGGACGAACACCGCGAGCACCTTGGCGCCCATCTCGATGCCCGCCGCGCCGAGCAGCTGGACGACGGCCATGGTGGCCAGGACGCAGGCCCACCAGGGCACGTCCCAGCCCAGGTAGCGGGCGAACAGACCGCTCACCATGGACCCGTAGAGCCCGTACATGGCGGCCTGCACGGCGTTGTAGGCGAAGAGCGCGACGCCGGCGCTGCCCGTCCCGGCCGTGTCTCCCAGGCCCCTGCCGATGTAGCCGGCGAAGGCTCCGGCGTCCACCACGTGGCGGCTCATGGCCACGTAGCCGACGGAGAACAGCAGGACGAGTGCTCCGGCGGCCAGGTAGGCGGCCGGGGTGCCCGGGCCGCTGCCCAGGGCTATCGCGATGGGGGCGGCGCCGGCGATGCCGGTGAGCGGCGCCTGCGCCGAGAGGACGAAGAAGACGATGCCCAGGACTCCGAGCGCGTTGGGCTTGAGGGATCCGCTCGGTCTGCGGGCTTGGTCCGCGGCCCCCTCGGGGCCGATC
>NZ_JAFLNG010000147.1 GCF_017427025.1 Streptomyces sp. FH025 | reverse complement strand
CCACCACCGCCACTGAACCCCGCCGGTTCGCCTGCCGCGCCGAGACGCCGGGCGCGGCAGGCTCTCTCGTGAGCTGTATTGGTAGACCCCCAACACACATGACCGCTAATAGCACTTCGTTAGGTCCTAGTGACCTGAGTCGGAGATTTGTCGTTACTGATCATTTCAGAAAGAGTTCGGCTCAGGGCCTGGCAGTTGGAGGTTGAGACGGCAGAGTTCTGCGAGTGTCGGATGATCTTGTGCCTGATGATCTGTGGGAGCGGGTGGCGCCGCTGCTGCCTCCGCGTCCAGGTCAGAACGCCCGCGCCCCTTCGGGCAGGACCGTTGTGCGTCAGATCGGCAGGTGCCAGCTGGGTCCGTCCTCGGTGCCGAGCCACACTCGCTGGCCGACGGGTGAGGCCGTGATGCCGAATCGCTCCTGGTGGGGTTCGGCGGCGGCCTGCCAGTGCTGGAATGCCCGCTCGACGCGGTCCCAGAGGCGGACGGGGCCGCGCTGCACGACGGTCCATCCGCCATCGGGGTTGGGTGCTGTCCGGGCCTGTGAGCCGGTGGACACGTCCCAGAGGATCTGTTCCGCTCCTGCCCCCAGGCGTTCGGCCGAGGGTGCCGCGAGCTGGGCGACCCATCCGCCGGTCCAGTCTTCGAGCTTCGCGGGGTCGATCCGGCTCGGGCGCTCCTCCCCGGGCAGCATGGCCAGCGCCGGGCGGGGCGGCCGGTCGTGGGGCCGGGCGATCATGAAGCTGGTGTAGCCGGGCAGGAACCGGCCGGTGGCTTCTCCGGGGCCGGTCACTTCGAGCAGCGCGAGGGCGTGGGCGTAGCTCCACCCGGACAGGGTGACCAGGATCCTGCCGCCCGGCTTCACCTGATGCAGCCACGGGAGCGGGATGTAGCGGACCGCGCAGGTGGCGATGAGCCGGTCGTACTGCCCGCCGTCCGGGTCGCCGCGTAGCCCGTCGCCGATGATCAGTCGGGGTGCGAAGCCGGCTGCTTTGAGTGCCGCCGCGGCCGCCCCGCCCACCACCGGGTCGTACTCGATGCTGGTGAGATCGGAGTCTCCGAGGCGGTGCGCTCCGAGGGCGGTCGAGTAGCCGGTTCCGGTGCCGACCTCCAGCACCCGGTGGCCGGCTTCGGCGCCGAGCTGGTGCCACATGCGCAACACCAGGGATGGCAGGGTGGATGACGAGGACGGGGAGCCGGAGACGGTCCCCTCGGCCACGTCGTCCGGCCTGATGCGGCCGTCGAGTTGAGTGATCAGCGTTTCGTCGGAGTAGACCCCCTCCAACCACCCGGGCTCGCCCTCCCGGACGGGGCGGTAGCTGGTGGGGCCGCTACCCGCCACGGGCAGGAAGTAGGACCTCGTGAACAGTTCGCGGGGCACCGCCCTGGCGGCGCTGCTCCACCCGGGTTCCGTGAGGGTGCCGTCCTCGGTCAGTCCGTTCACCAGGGAAGCGCGGAGCTGAGTCGCTGTGCTCACGTGTCGGGGCCTTTCTCCAGCTGGTCGGCGATGGCGTGGGCGACGGCTGCGGTGGTCTCCGCCGGCTGCCACGCCCACTGGCCGTTCGGGTTGCACTCAAGGAAGTACCAGTCACCGGCCGTTGTGACGGCGAAGTCGAAGGCGCCGTAATTCAAACGGAGTTCGGCGAGGTAGGCGATGACCGCACGCACGATCGGCTCCGGTGCCCCGACCGATGTGCATGTCATGAGGCTCTGGCGGCGGCGCCAGTCGAGATCGGGGCTGTCGATCCGGACCCCGAACACCCGGCCGCCAACGGCGGTCACCCGCACGTCGAACGCCTTGTCCACCTTGGCCTGGAACATGTGCGGGCAGACGGACACGGCGTCGGTGATCTCGGCCGCACACACCTCTCGGACCCACACGCTGTGGGGCTGGCCGTCCACGCGGTAGGGCGTGTTCCACAGTGGCTTGTAGACCACTCCGCCGTGCTGATCAGTAGCGAACTCCAGTGCCTCGTCCGGGTCGTCGGTGATCACCGTGTCGGGCACCAGGAAGCCGCAGCGTCGTGCGGTCGACAGCTGTGCGGGCTTGAACTCGGCGGCCCGGTTGTTCCACGGGTGGTTGACGTAGTGCGCGCCCGGCAGGGAGGCGAGGATGCCGCCCGCACCCCAGAGTGCTTGCTCTGCGGCGAACCGGCGGTCCTGGTCGCTCAACCCGGGCGGCCCCTCGTAGGGCGAGGGCCTGCGCACCCAGACGGACCGGATCCGGGTGGTGTCGACTTCCCGGCTCGCCGTGCGCAGGGTGCCCCGCTGCTCGCCCGTGCGGTACGTGGCGGTCAGCGAGGCATCCGCGTGCAGATCGGTGCCGGGGTCGAGACGTGCCACGGGAACCTGGCGTTCGGCGAGAAGCCGCAACACCACGTCCGCCGTCACGTCATAAGGGTTGGTCAGCACCAGGACCGACCTGCTGTCACCCATCAGCCGGAACTCTGATCCTGGTCGTACGACTCGGTGCTGTCCGCGTCGGTCGCACCGCCCGGACCGGCCCCGTCACCGGGGAGGGTCGTGGTCGGCGTCAGGCCGCTCGTGCTGGTGCCGTGGCTGCCCAACTCGACCGTCCGGCCGTGCTCGTCCACGACGACCGCGATCTGCGTCTCGGGGTCGATCACGGGCGTGTGCTGCGGGACGGCGATGGTGGCCGCGTACGGCCCCATGCGTTGCGTGCCCCACGGCGCGGGTGTCTGCGTCATCTTCATGGGCGGATTCCTTCCGTCTCGTGAAGAGAGTTCTTCGGAGTGCTGCGAGTACAGCCCAACTCGCGCTCGCGGAATAGGCCCTGTCGGTGGTCCCGGGGTTGTCCTACCCTCGCTGACGGTAGGCTCGCAGTCACCGTCGATGATGGGATTGGCCCGTGGACGACCCGATCCGGCACCCCCTCGCACATGCGCGCGAACTGCGCGGCTGGTCCCAGGGCGATCTCGCCGCCCAGCTCGACAGGGCCGCTCGCGGGCACGGGCTGCGCTCGGGCGCCGACAAGGCGGCGGTGAGCCGGTGGGAGAACTGGCGCAAGACGCCGAACCTCGACTCGCAGCTTCTGCTCGCCGAAGTCTTCGGCGTCACGGTTTCGGAGATGGAGGCGTACGGCTGGCCGTACTGGCTGCCCGGGCGCGACGAGCCGTTGCCGCTGGGGTCCGCGTACTTCGTCCAAGCACTCCACGACGCACAGAGAGCCCTCATGGACCGTCGCAGCTTCATGACCTACAGTGCCGTTTCGCTCGCGGGGCTCGCCGCCCAGTGGGCCGTGGTCGAGCCCGAACGCCTTACCTCCGCGCTGGACGGAAAACAGGTGGACGGCGGACTCGTGGACTGGCTGGAGGAGACCTGCCAGCAGTTGACGGCCCTGCCGACGGAACAGCGGCAGCACACCATCCGGCTGATGGACGCCCAACTGGCCACGGTGACCGACCTCATCGCCGAGGGCCGCTACGGCGAGACCACCGGCCGACGCCTCCACCGGCTGGCGGCCTCCCTGGCGACCACCTGCGGCTGGTACCGCTTCGACCACGGCCGGCACTGGGCGGCCGGCAAGCTCTGGGGAGCCGCCCTGCAGTCCGCTCACGCCGCGGGCGACCGGGACCACGGGGCCGGGGTGCTCTCGGACTTCGCCTACCAGTCGAACTGGCTCGGCGAGCCGAAGGTCTCCGTCGATCAGCTCGGATACGCCCTGTCCGGAACGCAACACCCCACCGCGCGGTCGCTGCTGTTCCTGCGCCGGGCCCGGGCACACGCCGCCCTCGGGGACCGTACGGCCTGCTATCGCGACCTGTCGGAGGCCGAGGCCGCCCTCAACCTGGAGCCCACCGACCCCGCGCCGGGCTGGTGCGCGTGGATGGGCCCGGCCGACCTCGCCGTGGACTCCGGCCAGTGCCTGCTCGACCTCGGCCGAACCGACGAGGCGCACGCCCGGATTTCCGAGGGCATGGCGCTGTTGCCCCGGGCCCGGGACAAGACGCGCGGGATCTTCCTGACCTACCAGGCCAAGGGGTACCTGCAGTCCAACGACGTCGAGCAGGCGCTCGCCGTCACCCGGGAGTCGCTGGACCTGGCCGCACGCATCGGAGCCCCGCGGTGCGTCGCCCTCGTGCGGGACCTCGCGCCCGCCTTCACGCCCTACCGCCGGGTCGACGGCGTTCAGGAGCTCCTGGAACGAGTCAGTACCGGTTGATCCCAGGCGGCGGCACAGACGGGGTGGGTGCGGGCGGCGTAGGAGCGGGCGGCCACGACGAGGCCGATGCCCAGACCGGCGAACGCCAGGCCGCCGAATTCGACCATCCAGGTGATCCCCGAGCTGGTGGTGAACGGCGTGGACGGCTCGATCGCGGGCAGCACGCCGACGGCGATGAGCGGGGCCATGACGATGAGGACGGCCCCGTACATCGTCAGGGGGATGCCGGTCAGCAGGGCGGGGATCAACGGCAGCAGGCGCGGGACCCGTCGTCCGGACAGGACCAGCGTCCAGCGGGGGAACACCTGCCCCCATGCGTACAGCAGGCCCAGCAGCAGGAAGACCCCGACCATCGCGGCCAGTACGGTCACGTCGATCCCCGCCGCCGCGGCCGCCTTCGCGGGCCCCGACGCGCCGAGGCTCGTCGTCCGCTGCCAGGCGTCGGCCGAGACGCCGAGTGCGTCGCCGCCCAGCGTCCAGATGGTCTTGACTCCCGCCCAGGGCAGAAGCCCGCACATGAGCAGGTACACCACTGTGCGGGTCCGCTTCGGAGCCGGGGAAGCGGCCGGGTGGGCGAGCGGGCCGTCGTCGGCACCGGCGTGCGGACGCCCACAGCGCGGGCAGTCGCCGCGTAGCCGTCGGCGGTACGACAAGCCGACGAGGAGCAGTAGCGCTGCGCCCACTGTGTTCAGCAGCACCTGAGCCAAACCGGTGGCGCTCTCGAAACCCGAGAGCGTCACCAGCGTCACGAAGTAGATCGGCAGGCCGTTCGTCCCGACGACGAACACCGGGATCGTCACGACCAACGCCGTCGCCACCACGGCCCGGCCGGGCCTGGCAAGCGCTCGGGTGCTGGCCAGGCAGGCCCCGCCGGCCAGGACGGCGAGGGCTGCCAGGAGGAGCTGGACCGCCGGCGCGTACGAGGTGTGGGCCGTCCACGGCACGGTGATGCCCGCCGCCGCCCACGTGACCTCGATAGCGGCATACAACACGCCCCACGACGCGGCGGCCACGGGGGCCCACAGGGGCCACCGCCGCCACCACAGCGCCCGCCCCGGATTCGCGGTCGACGGCTCGGGAACGCCGCCTACCTCTGAGTTCGCAGGAACAACCACCGTGACCCCCATACATCCGGACTGCCGACTCTCCGAGACTCCTCCGGCGCCCCTGCTGCTCGCATCCGTCCCGTGGATCACCCGCCTCCCCCGCGCAGGGGAGGTCGGATCACAAGCGTCGGCCCGCCGGATGACGGAGGTCCGGTGCCCCCCGCCGGCGGGGTGAGAACCCGCTCCGGGATCTCCCACGGACCGCCTACCAGGGGATGCGGCCCTCCGCGCCGAAGTAGCCGCCGGTCGGGCCGTCTGGGCTCAACTGGGCCATCTGTACGATGATCTCGGCGCCCTGCTCGACGGTCTGGGTGCCCTCGTGCCGGTTCAGGTCGGTCGCGGTGTAGCCCGGCTCGACGGCGTTGATCCGCATCTGGGGGAACGCCCGGGCGAACTGGACGGTCAGCATGTTGACGGTGGTCTTGGAGGCCGGGTAGGCGGCCCCCGGGTACGCCTTGCCGGCGAGGGCGAGCGAGGCCAGGCCACTGCTGACGTTGACCACGACCGGCGCGGCGGAGCGCTCCAGCAGCGGCAGGAAGGCGTGGGTCACCCGGACCAGGCCGAAGACGTTGGTCTCGAACACCTCCCGCATCACGTCGGCGGTCAGTGCCGCCGCGCCGATGATCTCGCCCTCCGGCGAACGCACTTCGATCCCGGCGTTGTTGACCAGGACGTCGAGGCCGCCGTCGGCCTCGATCGTGGCCACGGCGGCGGCGACCGACGCGTCGTCGGTGACATCGAGCTGTACGAAGCGCGCGCCGAGATCGGCCGCGGCCGCCGTGCCCCGCTCGACGTTGCGCGCGCCCACGTAGACGGTGTGGCCCGCGGCGATCAGGCGGCGGGCGGTCTCGTATCCGAGGCCCTTGTTGGCCCCGGTGATCAGGGTTGTCGTCATGGGCTCAGCCTCTCTCCGGAACGACGTGACCGGCCAGTGCTTTTCGGCAGGGTCTCCCAATGATCGAGTGCCATCCGGCCTACAGTGCGACGGGCTCGCCGGGGAAGAAGTGTGATCAGGGCGGCCGGTGGACCCGGCCCCCTTCCTGAGCCCGTCCATCACGGGCAGGCTCATCGCCCGATCGTTCTATCGGCAGGAGCAGCGAAGTGCACCAACTCACCTACGGCGACATCAAAGCCGCCACCGACCGGATCGCCGGACACATCCGCCCCGTCGCCCTGACCCCGGCCGAGCGGCCCGAGCGGCCCGAGCAGCCCGAGCGGCCCGGTGAGCTGTGGTTGGCACTCGAATTCATGCAGCACACCGGGTCGTTCAAGGCCCGCGGCGCCCAGAACTTCCTCCAGGCCCACCGCGAGGCCGACGCCCTCCCCGACACCGGGGTGACCATCGCCTCCGGCGGCAACGCCGGACTGGCGTGCGCCTGGGCGGCGCGCCAACAGGGCGTGCGCGCAACGGTGTTCCTGCCCACCACCGCACCGGCGGTGAAGGTGGCCAGGCTCCGAGGCTACGGCGCCGACGTGCGCCTGACCGGTACGGAGTACGCCGAAGCCCTGGCCGCCTGCGAGGAGTTCGCGACCGCCACCGGGGCGCTCGCCGCGCACGCGTACGACCACCCGCTGATCGCGGCCGGGGCCGGCACGCTGCTGGAGGAGATCCGCGACCGGATCCCGGGCCTGGACACCGTGGTGGTCTCGGTCGGCGGTGGCGGGCTGTTCGCGGGCGTGGCCACCGCCGCCCGGCACCACGGCATCCGCACCGTCGCCGTCGAGCCGGAGAACAGCCGCGCCCTCAACGCCGCCCTGGAGACGGGCCACCCGGTCGACGTCCCCGTCGACTCCGTCGCCTCCGACTCCCTCGGCGCCCGCCGCGCCTCCGCCGCAGCCCTGCACGCCGCCCAGCAGGACGGCGCCCACTCCGTCCTCGTCCCGGACGCCGAGATCGTCCGCGCCCGCCGAACCCTGTGGGACGACCGCCGCATCGTCGTCGAACACGGCGCCGCCACCGCCCTCGCGGCCCTGAGCGGTCTCCCGGGAAGCTATCGCCCCGTTCCCGGGGAGAAGGTCTGCGTGGTGCTCTGCGGCGCCAACACCGACCCGTCCGACCTGGTCGGCCAACCGGCCCCGCACTGACGGGGGAGACGGCACGCACTGCATCGGCTCCTCGCTCCGCGGAGCGAGGAGCCGATGGTTCAGCCGTGAAGGCTGTACTATCCGCGCGCTGTCGGCATTGGCATCAAGGAGTCCGTGAAGCGTGTTCGAGTTGAAGCTCCCTGTCGAGACACTGCAGGTGAGAGGTCCGCTGTTCGCGGCCGGAGAGGTTTGGCTGCGGCTGGGAGGTGTGGAATTCCCCGGGGCCGGTTGGACCGACAGCCCCCTCTCGGTCTTCGGCTCGCTCTACAGAGCCGTCGAGGCAGCCTTGAAGGGAGAGACGTGGGAAGCCTACTTCTTCGACGGCCCGTACTTCGTCAAGCTGATCCCGGTTGCCGCCGCGCCCGGAAGTCCGCACCTGGTCCGGATCGCGGGCGTATGCGACCGGGACGAAGCCAATCCTGCTGTCCTTGCCGACATCACAATCCCGTTCCGCGATGTCGTCCAAGGAGTCAACCTCACGCTTCAGTCCCTGCGTGCATGGGCAGCCGACGAAGGCGATGCGGAGATCCAGGCAATGCTCTTGGCCATGCCGTATCTACCGGAGCCCTCGCTTTCTGCGCCCGCGTCACCGTGCTGACCACATGGAGCCGCGGGAACGTCCGAGGGCATGGTGGCACGGCTTCCTGTGTGCGTGCGGCCGCGCCGGGCGTCGCGCTTCAGCGGGGCGGCAGGCTCAGGACCGCCTCGGCGAAGGCCCCCGGCGCCTCCTGCGGCACGTTGTGGCCCACCCCGGGGAGGGCCCTCACCTCGCACGGGCCGGTGAAGCGCTCGGTGCCCCGCTGGGCGGCGGGCGGGATCACGCCGTTGTCTTCGCTCACGAGCACGACCGAGGGGATCGTGATCGGCGGCCGGTCGGCGAGAAGGTCCTCCAGCGGTTGGTGGCGCGGATCTCCCGCCACCAGGCCGTACCGGTGCCGGTAGGAGTGGATCGCCACGTCGACGAAGTCCGGGTTGTGCAGGCTGGCCGCCGACGCGGCGAACGCCTTCCCGGCCTCGGGCCAGGTCGGTGACCAGAGGCGCCAGAGGAGCCCGCACAACTCCTCCCGGTTCTGCTCCAGACCCCTGCGGCCGCGCTCAGAGTGGAAGTAGTACTGGTACCAGAAGTTGTGCTCCGACTCCGGCGCGGCGGGTTCCATCGCGTGGGCGATGTCCTGGATGGCGTAGCCGCCCGCCGTCACCAGTCCCTGGATCCGCTCCGGCCACGCGGCCGCTGCCACACAGGCCGCGCGCCCGCCCCAGTCGTAGCCCGCGACCACGGCCCGCTCGATCTCCAGCGCGTCCATGAAGTCGAGCAGGTCCTGCCCGATCGCGGCCTGTTGCCCGCTGCGCATCGTCTCCGCGCGCCGGAACACGGTCGGCCCGAAGCCCCTCAGGTACGGCGCCAGCACGAACCGGCCGCGTGCCGCCAGCCGGGCCGCGACCTCGTCGAACGCCCGGACATCGTACGGGAAACCGTGCAGGAGGATCACCGGTACACCCGCCTCCGGAGTGCGCTCGCCCGCCTGCTCGTACGCGATGTCGAGGTCGGGCGTCGTCACGCGGTTCCGGGTGCTGAAGCTGACACTCATTCACCCATGCTCTCACGCGTTCAACGACCCCCGGCCGTGTCGCCTCCGCGCACCGTACAAGGGCCTGGTATGGCCATGGCAAAGACTTCCTGACCCCGTGTGCGCGCATCTGGACGAGCCGGTCGCCGGGCTGGTGTGGTGTCGGGGCTCCAAGCAACGCCCGTACGCCCCCCTCCCACACCCTCACACTCGGGAGCAGACGCATGCGCAAGCCGTTCAAGGCCGCCGCCACCACCCTGACCGCGCTGGCCCTGGCCGCATTCGGCACCACCTCGCTGGCGACCGGAGCCGAGGCGCAACCCGCCCCGGCGGCCGCCCACTTCGGGGCCAAGCCGCTCCACCCGGCCGCCGCGACCGATCAGTTGGCCGCCAGCACGAACAACACGCTGAAGGTGGGTTCCGCCGCCACCCAGGGCGTGGTTTCCCCCACGCCGAAGGTCTACCTGGTGTTCTGGGGCTCGCAGTGGTCCTCCGACCCCGCCGGGGTGGCCACCGACATGCAGAACATGTTCAAGGGCCTGTACGGCAGTCAGGACACCTGGGGCACCATCCTCTCCCAGTACTGCGAGGGCGTGGCCAAGGGCACCGCCACCTGCGGCACCCAGGGCATCCACGTCCAGCACCCGACCTCCTCCCCGCTGGCCGGCGTCTGGTTCGACAACTCCGCCGCCGAGCCCGCGAGCGCCACCGCCGCCCAGATAGCGGCCGAGGCCGGCAAGGCCGCCGCCCACTTCGGCAACACCACCCAGGCGCCCAACCTCAACGCCCAGTACGTGGTCGTCTCGCCCACGGGTACGCACCCGGACGGCTTCCCCAACTCCGGCTTCTGCGCCTGGCACGACAAGACCAGCAGCGCGTACGGCACCCTGGCCTACACCAACCTGCCGTACATCCCGGACAACGGCGCCGGCGCCTGCACCACGTTCACCGACGGCCGACTGCTCTCCGGCATCGAGTCGACGGAAACGCACGAGTACGCCGAGACCGTCACCGACTTCTGGCCCAGCATCGGCTGGAACGGCGGCGGCGGTGAGATCGGCGACGAGTGCGTCAACCTCGACGCCTACGTCACCCTGAGCACCGGCACCTTCGACCTCCAGGGCCTGTGGTCCAACAGCGCCAACAAGTGCGTGACGCACGGCTAGAACCTTCCGACGCCACGATCGTGCGTGCACCGCAGCGCATCGGCCCCTCGCTCGGCGGAGCGAGGGGCCGATGGCCCTGAAAATTGATCAGCTGCTCTCTTTGGCGTGGGGCCCGCTACACGTGCGCGCGTGCGACACGTACCCGCTCGTCGAGGCCGCGAAGGCCTACGTCGAGGGCGAGACGGCTCGTGTCACGGGAAAACCGGTGCTCACCGTCCGCCTCGGCAGGCTGCTGGGGCGCGGCCGGCGCGGCACCACGACGTAGGAGGTTGAGTACGGCGCGGATTCGGTACGGTCGGGCGCGGGCCAGTGGCCGGGCTGCCGGCCGCTGAGCACAGGAGTGCGAGCACCCGGTGGTGCGGTGCCGCCCTTGCGAACGAGGTGACTTCCGGGGCGGCCATGAGGATCCGTCCTACCACGGGTCTCCGCCCGTCGACCTGCTCGGTCGGCGGGCGGATCCGCGGTGTGGGCCACGGACGTGCTCGGGTGCTTCGTGCCGTGTCGTCCTCGTGCGCGCCACGCGGTCGTCGCCGCCCAGGCCGCCGGGGCGTGACTGAGCGGCTGAGTGGGCGGGCTGGGCATGTGGCGTCGACGGCGATGGTGGGTGGCCTGGCGTGGATCCCGGCCCGCAGAAGTCCCGTGCGCTGGGGCGGGTGTGCCGCCCCAGCGCCGGTGCGGTTACTCGGTACTCGGTTACTCGGTTACTCGTGCAGGAACGTTTCGCTGAAGCCGGTGCCGCTGGAGCCGAGCGCGCCGGTGCGAGCCTCGTAGGTGCCGTTCGAGCTGGGGTCGAGCGCGACCGGCTTGAAGGATCCGAGGGACTTGCCGTTGACGGTGGCCGAGGTGAAGTTCAGGGTCCCGAAGTTGGGGTAGGAGCCGGTCGGCGACTCGATGATGACCTCGGCGCTGGCCCGTTGTGCGGAGAGGGACTTCGTCGTGCTGTAGGTCCAGCCCCGCGAGGAGTCGGTCAGTTTCAGGGTGTAGTTGCTGCTTCCGGCGTAGGTCACCGAGGCGGTGATGACGTCGCCGGCCGATACCGGGTACGAACTGAGGCTCAGGTAGACCGGGTTCGCCGGGTACATCTCGAACCAGGCCTGGTGCACGGGGCTGCCGCTGGAGCAGTCGGTCGCCACTCCGGTCTGCTCCACGGTGGACGTGCCGTACCCGTCGATGCCGACCCAGGGGGCGTAGAGGTCGTTGGTGGAGTTGCAGGTCGCGTTCGCCTCGGTCCAGGTCGCCGAGACCGAGGTGAAGCCGCTGCCCGTGGCGGCGTAGCCGCCCCAGTTGTAGCCGTTGGTGTTGTAGTGCAGGGGGTGGAACGACAGTGCCTGTGCGGCGGCCGCGGTGGTCGGCGCGGCGGGTGCGGCGAGGGTAGTTGCCGCCGCCGCGAGGGTGGCGACGCGTATCAGGAATTTGCGCATGCCGGCTCCTTCTAGGGGGATGATCAGGAGGCTCATACGCCTGCCCGAGCCGTGTGGGCGGCTCTGAGGGGTGGCAGTACAGAATCGCTGACCGCCATGAGCCGGTCAATGGGCCTGAAGGCATTGGCTGTTGACGGAACCTCCGGGTCGCCCGGGATGGGCCGGATCGCGCTGTCGTCCACCTTCGGCAGTCAGTGTGCAGCGCATCGGCCCCTCGCTCCGCGGAGCGAGGGGCCGATGGTCTTCGGATGCCGGACGAGGCGATCCGGGCCCGCCTGGCACCATGCGAGGCGGGCCCTTCGCCCGGAGGGGAGTGCTCAGGCCCAGGGGTCGGTGAAGGAGCGGCCGGGGACGGGCTTGGCGATGAGGGCGATGGCGGTGAAGAAGTTGACCTGGCCGATGGCGATCATGAGGGTGGTGAGCGCCTTGTCGTCGTAGTGCTCGGCGGCCTCGGCGTAGAGCGAGTCGGACACCCGCTCGCCGTCGGGGTTGGGCCGGAGCACGGCCTCGACCAGGGCGAGGGCGGCACGTTCGGGGGCGGTGAACCAGGGGGAGTCCTGCCAGGTGGCGACGGAGGTGATGCGCTCCTCGGACTCCCCGGCCTTGCGCAGGAACCCGGTGTGCAGGACGGCCAGGTAGGTGCTGCCGACGATCTGCCCCGCCCTCAGCTGGATCAGGCTGATGGTGGTGCGGGGGATCGACCGGTTGCCGGTGGCCCGGAACAGCGCGGCGGAGACCTCGGCGAGTTCGGGGACGAGCTCGTTCGGGTCCGTAGCGAGGCGGGGGCGCAGCGGGTTACGGGTGTCCACGATGGTGGTTCCTCTCGGGGAGTGAAGGGAGTGAGTGGTGCTGTCACCTCCCTGACCCGTCCCGGCGCGCGATTGTGACATCGTGTCCGAGTTCCACTCGATCACCGAGGTCGCGGCCGCCTTCGGCCTCTGGGCGCCCGCCCTGCGCTACTACGAGCGCCGGGACAGGGGCCGGCCGCCGTTACGGTCGCAGGCCCAGGGTCACCTGGAAGCCGAGGCTGCCCATCAGGGTGCCGTCGCCGAAGAGGCCGCAGTGGCCGGCGACGAGCAGGCCGTCCGGGTAGGTGAAGACCTTCGGCGGCTGGATGCTGTAGCCGCTGCGGTGGTCGGCGGTCGGTGTGGCGGGGGAGAGGACGCTGGTGGCTCCCGGGAAGAGGATCGCCGTGCCGTCGGTCCGGTCGCCGTAGGGCGGCGGGAGGAGGGTGCCGGTGTCGTCCTCGGGGACGAAGAAGAGGACCCAGAAGGAGCCGGTGGCCTCGCTCCCGAGGAGGAGGCTGACGTTGGCCTCCCCGGTGATGACGTCGCCGAGCACCTTCACGCCGTAGAACGACAGTGGCAGCGCCAGGGGCTGGTCGGACCGGTCGATCTCGGACAGCAACCGGTGCACCGCCGGGGCGGTGTCGGGTGTCGCGTACTCCCGCAGCGCGATGAACGCGGCGTCCTGGGCGGGCACGACCTGCTCGTCATCCATGGTGTCTCCTCGAAACCGCCCTCCACTCGAACGGAGGGGCCGACGGGGGAGACGGATGCCCGTACCGGGCCCGTACCGCACGGTGAACGGGGCGGTGTCCCCCTAACGGCTCCGGACGGTGACCGGGACGGGCCATGCGTCGGCCTGGGC
>NZ_JAFLNG010000146.1 GCF_017427025.1 Streptomyces sp. FH025 | reverse complement strand
TGCGCGCCGTCGGCGACGCCGGTACCGACGAGCGTGGTGGCGGTTTCCTTGCGTCCGAAGCCGGCGGAGTACCAGCCCAGCGGCGGCTCGCTCTCGCCGCGGTGCGCCCGCCAGGACAGTTCCCCGGGCAGGTCGAGTTCCGCGGAGCGCTCCTCGCCGTCGCGGGTCCAGGTCAGCACGGCGCGGCCGCCCGTCAGCTCCGCGGTGATCGCCGGGCCGAGGTGGAAGGCCAGGCGTACCGGCCGGCGCGGGCCGCGCACCTCGTCGACGATCCGCAACTCCCGGCTCGCGGCGGTCAGTTCCACCCGGCGGCGGTGCACCGAGGGCCGGTAGCCGTCGTGTTCGGCGCACCAGCGGGTCACGTTCGGGTCGGAGGTGTCCGCGACCAGGACCCGGGTGCGGGCGTGCTCGGTCCACAGGAACGGGCCGCCGGAGACGGACTGGTCGGCGCCGTCCAGCTCCAGGGTGTTGTGGCCCAGGGTCGACCGGAAGTAGCGCCGCCACTCGGGCTGCCCGTGGTAGCAGTACGTCCCCGGGTCGGCGAGCACGTCGACCCCGTCGTGCCTGACCTCCACGGACAGCGCGTCCGCGTGGCCGTGCGCGGCGATGGAGAGGAACCCGTGCGGGCCGCCGTCGCAGCGGCACCAGATCTCCTCCCCCGCGCGCAGGATGCTCATCCCCGCGTCGGGGAAGTGGACCGGGCGGCCGGCCGGGCGCCTCACGGTTCCGTCCTTTCCGTACGGCCGCAGGAGCGCGGCCAGCAGCGGGGTGCGCACGTCGTTGCCGGTCACCTCCGGCCACCAGTCGAGCCGGCCGAACACGGCGCCGCCGGTGGCCAGCAGCGAGGCCCAGCGGTCGGTGCCGGCGCCGTCCACGACCAGGCCGTGGCCGTCGTCCGCGTCGCCCTGGCGCGGCGGCCGCAGCCGGTTGTCCACGACGGCCGCGAGCGCGTCGCTCATCCGCAGCAGGACGAGGCGGACGGTCGCGGGGACGGGCACGTCGGCGGCGTCCGCCTCGGCCACCGCGGCCAGGCCGAGCTCCAGGACGAGCCCGTGGTACTCGGTGGCCAGCTCACGGTTGAGGCCGGAGAGGAAGGTGTTGGCGCGCAGGTGCCGGTCCAGCGACCGCAGCGCGTCGGTGCGCCAGCGCCGGGAGGAGGGGAACCAGTCGAAGGCGCAGGCCGCGGCGAACTGCCCGGCCGCCTCGGCGATGACGTGGTTGTTCGCCGAGGACCCCCGGCTGGGGAAGGCGGCCAGCCAGCGCTGGTGGTGCCATATCTGGTTCAGCGCCACCGGGTTGGCCTCGAACAGGGCGGGCGCGCCCTGCCAGCCGTCGAGCAGCCGGCGCACCCACACCCAGGACAGCAGCCGGATGCCCAGCTCGATGCCGCTGATCCAGTGCACGCCGCGCAGCGGCGGGTTGGTCTCCCACCAGGAGCGCAGGTGCTCGGCGACGCGCTCGGCGTAGCGCTCGTTGCCGGTGATCGCGTAGGCGGCGGCGAGCACGGTCAGGTACTGGTGCCGGGACGGCTCCCAGATCTGCTTGATGTCCCCGACCGCGTCCTCGTCGCGGTACGGCACGTCGAAGGCGTAGCCGTCCGGAGCCCGGCGCCCGGTCCTCGGGTCGCGCCACCAGTCCGGGGCGGCCAGGTCGTCGCGGTCCACCCCGAAGAACTCGGCGTGGCCGTCCATCAGCCGGTCCGCCTCGGCGACGAGGCGCTTCGCGGCGTCCGCCGGCACCGCGGCGATCGTTCCGGCGGGCAGGACGGCGGTGAACCGGGCGCCGGTCACCCGCGGGCCGCGCGGCGGCGCCGAGCGCCACCGCCGCCGGCGCGCCGCGTCGCCCACCCGGCCGCCGATCTCCCGCGCGCCCATCCGGGACAGCCGCCGCAGGTACCAGCCCGCGCTCATGGTCATCGGGCCACCGCCAGCGTCACCGGCGCGCCGCCGGTCAGGGCGGCCTGCACGGCGAGGGTGGCCGCCGTGGTGGCGACCAGCGACTCCAGCGGCACCGGCATCGGCCCGCCGGTGCGCACGGCCTTGACGAACGAGGCCAGTTCGGCGGACTGGCCCTTGTCCCGGGCCTTGGGCAGCCGCGAGCTGACCCACCGCTTGCGCCCGGCCGTGCCGTCGAAATACACCGAGGCGCGGACGAAGTCGTCGAGCTTGAGCACCTTGCCGTCCGCGATGAGGTCCAGCGTCTCCTTGGGGAAGCCGCCCGGGCCGTTGGTGACGTAGCCGATGCTGGCGGTGGAGCCGTCCGGGTAGCGCAGCACGACCTGGAGGTCCTCGTTGCCGGCGGCGGCGACCGCGTACACCGAGACCGGGTCGGCGCCCAGCAGCCAGCTCGCGGTGTCGATGAAGTGCCCGCCCTCGCCGGCGAACCGCGAGCCCTCGGTGCCCTGCTGGAGGTACCAGCTGCCCTGCTGGAGGCGGCCCGCGTTGACCAGGTAGCGCAGGCTCGCCGGGCCGGTGCGGGCGCCGAGGTGGGCCTTGGCCTCGCGCAGCAGCGGCGCGAACCGGCGGTTGAAGCCCACCTGGAGGCGGTCGTTGCCGGACTCCTCCACCGTGGCGAGCACGGAGGCGAGTTCCTCCTCGGTCAGGGCGAGCGGCTTCTCGACGAAGACCGTCTTGCCCGCGAGCAGCGCCCTGCGGGTCAGGTCGGCGTGCGAGCTGTGGCGGGTGACCACGAACACCGCGTCGATCGACGGGTCGCCGAGGACGGCGTCGAGGTCGGTGGTCGCCCGGGCGAAGCCGAACTTGCGCTGGGCGTTGGCCCCGGACAGCGCCGTCGTGGTGACGACCGTGGACAGCGAGACGCCCTCGCGCTGGGCCAGGTGCGGCAGCAGCATCGACGTCGCGTAGTTGCCCGCGCCGATGAACGCCAGCCGCACGGGGGACTTGCCGGTGCGGGCCGGGGCTGCCTGCGCGGCGGGGCGCCGCACGGCGGGCACCGTGACCTTCGGGGCCTCCGGCTTCACCTCGGCCGCGGGGTAGCGGAACAACGCCGTGACGGCCTTCAACTCCCCGTCCTTCAGGCGCCGGTACGTCTCCACGGCGTCCTCGAAGTCCGCGACGTGGGAGACCAGCGGGCCGACGTCGACCCGGCCGCGCGCCATGAGGTCCAGGAAGCAGGCCAGGTTGCGGCGCTCCGTCCAGCGCACGTATCCGATCGGGTAGTCGCGCCCCTCCAACTCGTACTCCGGGTCGTAGCGCCCGGGGCCGTACGAGCGGGAGAACCGGACGTCCAACTCCTTCTCGTAGTACGCGTTCCACGGCAGGTCCAGCCGGCACTTGCCGATGTCGATCACCCGGCCGCGGTCCCGGGCCAGGTGGGCGGCCAGCTCCACGGGCTGGTTGCTGCCGCCGCCGGCCGCCAGGTACACCTGGTCCACGCCGTGGCCGTCCGTCAGCTCCATGACGGCGTTCTCCACGGCCGCCGAGCCCGGGTCGCCGCAGGCCGCCGCGCCCAGGCTCTCGGCCAGTTCGCAGCGCGAGGGGTCGGGGTCGGCGCCGACGACGCGCACCCCGGCGGCGGTGAGCAGCTGCACGACCAGTTGCCCGATCAGCCCGAGGCCGATGACCAGCGCCACCTCGCCGAGCTGCGGCTCGCCCTGGCGGACGCCCTGCAGGGCGATCGACCCGACGGTGCCGAAGGACGCGTGCTGCGGCGAAAGGCCGTCCGGCACCGGGGTGTAGAGGTTCTTCGGCACCCAGTTCAGCTCGGCGTGCAGCGCGTGCTCGTTGCCGGCGCAGGCCACCAGGTCACCGACCTTCACGTCGTCGATCCCGGCGCCGACCTGCTCGACCACCCCGCACAGCGAGTAGCCCAGCGGCGTGTAGGAGTCCAGCTTGCCCATCACCTTGCGGTAGGTGGCGGGCAGCCCGTTGGTGGCCACGCTCTGCATCACCTTGGCGACCTGGTCCGGCCGGGAGCGGGCCTTGCCCAGCATCGACATGCCGGCCTCGGACACCTTCATCAGCTCGGTCCCGGTGGAGATCAGCGAGTAGGTGGTGCGGACCAGCACTCCGCCCGGCTTGCACCCGGGCACCGGCACGTCGAGGACCGCCAGCTCGCCGCTCTTGTAGTTCTGTACGACCTGTTTCACCGGAAGTCCCCTTGTTCATCAGCGATAGGCGGTAAGCGGTAAGCGGTTAGCGGTTTCTAGGCGGTCGGGTGGGCGGTCCGGCCGGAGCCGGAGGTCGCGCCGCGGTACCAGTACTCCAGGGTCAGCACGTGCCACAGGTGCTTGGAGTAGTCCTGCTGCCCGGCGGCGTCCTGGGCGACGAGCCGCGCCAGCGCGTCGCGGCGCAGGAACCCGGACCGCACGAGCTCGCCGTCGTTGATCACCTCGCGCACCAGCGGGGCCAGGTCCCGGCTCATCCAGGCCCGCAGCGGGGCGCTGAACAGGCCCTTGGGCCGGTACACGATCTCCCGGGGCAGGACGGAGGTGGCCGCCTCCTTGAGCACCGCCTTGCCCTGCCGGCCGACGATCTTGCGGTCGCCGGGGATGGTGAACGCCGCCTTGACCACTTCGACGTCCACGTACGGCACCCGCACCTCGGTCGACGCGGCCATGCTGGAGCGGTCCGTGTACGCGAGGTTCAGGCCCGGCAGGAACATCCGGGCGTCGCCCAGGCACATCCGGTTGACGAAGTCGTCGAGGTCGTTGTCCTCGTAGACGTCCGCGTGCTCGGTCAGCACGTCCTGGACCGTCCCGGCCAGGTCCGGATCGACCAGGGCGAGCAGTTCCTCCCGGTCGTACATGGTGTAGCTGCGCCGGAACGCCGCCTCCTCCGGCAGATCGGCGAAGGAGAGGAACCGCTTGGCGAACCGCACCGACCGCAGCCCCCGGTGGGAGGTGGCGACCGGCAGCCTGTCCACGGCCGCGGACAGGCCCCGCCGCAGGGGCCGGGGGACGCGCTGGTAGCGCAGCGCGAGCTGGTTGGCCAGGTGCTTGCGGTAGCCGGCGAACAGTTCGTCGGCGCCCATGCCCGAGAGCATCACCTTGACCCCGGCCTCGCGGGCGGCCGAGCAGATCAGGAAGGTGTTGATCGCGGCCGGGTCGCCGATCGGCTCGTCCAGGTGGTACGTCATCCGCGGCAGCAGGTCGAGCACGTCCGGGGCGATCTCGATCTCGTGCAGGTCGACGCCGAACCGCTCGGCCACCTGCCGGGCGTAGCGCAGGTCGTCCGGCATCGCCTCGAACCTGGCGTCCTCGGCGCGGAACCCGATCGTGTAAGCGGAGATCCCGGGGTGGTCGCGGGCCGCCAGCGCGGTCAGGTAGCTGGAGTCCAGCCCGCCGGAGAGGAACGTCGCCACGGGAACGTCGGAGAGCAGGTGACGCCTCGTCGACTCCTCGACGATGGCGGCGAGGTCCGGCAGTTCGCCGGCCCGGGCCCGCTCCCGGCCTTCGGCGGCGACGTCCCGCAGGTGCCAGAACCGGCCGCGCTCGATCCGGCCGTCCGGCCGGCACCGCAGCCAGCTGCCCGGCGGCAGCTTCTCCGCCCCGCGGAGCGCGCACCGCGAATCCGGCACCCAGTAGTACAGCAGCGAGGCCACCAGCGCGCCGTGGTCCACCTCCAGCGCCCCGCCGGTGGCGGCGGCCAGGGCCTTGAGCTCGGAGGCGAACACCAGGCCCTCTCCGCGCCGGACCAGGAACAGCGGCTTGATGCCGAGCTGGTCGCGGGCGAGCACCAGCTCGCCGGTGCGCTCGTCGAAGATCCCGAACGCGAACATGCCGCGCAGCCTGGGCAGGCAGTCCGTGCCCCAGCGCCGCCAGGCCTCCAGCAGCACCTCGCTGTCGGAGGTGCCGCGGAAGCGCACCCCGGCGGCGGCCAGTTCGGCCCGCAGCTCGGGCGCGTTGTAGAGCTCGCCGTTGTACGTGAGGACCAGGCCGTCCGAGACCATCGGCTGGGCGCCGGTCTCCGACAGATCGATGATGGCCAGCCGGCGGTGCCCCAGGTGCACCTCGCCGTCGCCGAGGGCGTGGCTGTAGCGGCCCGCCCCGTCCGGGCCGCGGTGGGCGAGGGTCTCGGTGAGCAGGTCGGTCACGGCCTTCCCGTCCGGCCATCGGTACGTGCCTGCGATGCCGCACATGTCCTACCTCGCCTCCTGGTCGCTGTCCGGGACCCGTGCGGTCCACATCGGTACTCGTTCCATCCGCCGCCGGCCCGTGCCGATCTGCCGGGCCGGCGGCTCGTCGCGGCCGCTCGGCGCGGTGTCGGGCCTGTCCCACAGGGTGCCGTCGGTGCGGTCGCGCGGATCGGGGTCGATCAGCACCACCCCGATCACCGCGATGTGCTGGTCCGCGAGTTGGCGCGCCACGGTGTGCAGCCAGGCGGCGCTGCCGTGCCCGGCGCGGACGACGAGGACCGTCCGGGTGCCGAGGTGACGCAGGTCGGTCCAGGCGGTGCCGGGCGCCACCGAGCCGACGCCGAGGCGGCGCGGGCCACCCGGTACGGCCTCGGCTCCCCCGTCGTCGACCACGGTCGGGCCCGCGGCCTTGCGGCGGCGGTCGGTGAGCCGCGCGCCGGGCAGGCCGTTGACGACGACCACCGGGCCCTCCGCCTCCAGGGCCCCGGCGAGGTCCAGGGCGATCGCGCCCGCGTTGCGCGCACAGCCCAGTTCCAGCAGCGACACCGCCTCCTCGGAGCCGCGGACGGTACGGGCCAGGGTCGTGGTGAGCCCCGTCCGGGCCGTACGGGTCCGTTTGCGCTGCCACCGGCCGGCCGGCCGGTGGGGCAGCTCGGCGATGACCGAGGCGCCGAGGTTCGCCGCGATCTCCCGGCGCAGCACCGGGCGGTCCGCCACCACCGCGCCGACCGCGGCGATCGAGAGCCCGAGGACGAGCCCGAGGACGAGGCCGATGGCGGCGTCGGTCGCGGCGGTCTTGGGCAGGGACCGCTTCAGCGCGTGCGGGGTGTCCACGATCTGGGTGCCGGCGATGAGCCGGGGCGTGCCGACCCGGGCCGCCGCGGCGCGCTGGCCGAAGTCGGTGATCCGCGAGGTGAGATCGGCCCGGCTGGCGTACAGGGACTCCAGGTTCGCCGACGTCTTCGACCCGCTCTGCTGCGACGCGTCCCCGATCGACTTGTTGACCTGGGCGAGTTCCTCCTGCATCCGGTCGCGCTCGTCGAGCAGGGCCTTGGCCTCGGCGTCCGCGGCCTGCTGGATCCGTTGCACGTGGGCCGCGACGAACGCTTCGGCCAGCGCCTTGGCGCGGGCCACCGCCTCGGTGTCGGTCTTGGCCGTCACGGTGATCTGCAGCAGGTTGTTGGTCAGGCCGAGGCCCCCGTAGTCCTTCAGGAAGTCCTCCGGCTTCTCCGGGGACCCGAGGGACTGGAGGGCCTGGCCGGCGATCCCCACGGTGTGCAGCAGGGCGGCGTCGGTGCGGATCAGCGTTCCGGGGTCGTTCGGCTGGTCCGCCTGGTGCGCGACCAGCACCGTGGTCACCGCGCTCGGCGGCGCGGGTTTCAGGACGGCCGCCGCGGCGCCGAGCAGCAGCCCGATCAGCGCCAGGGAACACCAGAGGCGGCGGCGCCTGCGCACCGCGACCACCAGCGACTGGAGGTCCACCAGGGGAGGGGCGGCCGACGACTCCGCGCTCCTTCGCGTCGTCACTGCGACCCTCTCCTCGGGCCGGCGCCGACCGCGACTGCCGGTGTGGCGCCCTGACGGTCGGAGCGGTCGGAGGATCGCGTCGTACGGGCCCGGACCGGGGCGGCGAGGACGATGCCGACGACCTCGTGCTCGGCGTCCGCACACGCCCCGGCGATGCCCGAGAGCTCCGCCGCGGTCCAGCTGCCGGCGCTGAGGACGATCAGGGCGCCGGACTCCTCCACGTCGTCCGGAAGCAGCGGCCGGGCGACCGGCACCTCCACCACCCGCAGCTTGGGGTATCCCCTGCTCGAAGGGCTTGGGGAAGGGTCGCCGCCCGCCTCGGCGGCGAGCTGCCCGGCGGCCAGACGGGCCGGCCCGTCGCCGTCCGGGACGACGACCAGCAGCCGCCCGGGGGCCGGCAGCCGGTCCCGCAGGCGGGCGCACACCCGCCGGAAGCGGATCTGACGGCTGGCCTCGTCACCGGAGGCCTGCGGGATCGGCAGGTCCCACCGGGCGTCCAGGCCCAGCAGCCGGCGCACCAGGGCCCGCGGGCCACGGCCCCGCGGCCGCCGCCCGGGCTGGTCGGCGGGTACGTCGACGGTACCGAGCAGCTCCGAGCCCAGCGCCGCGGCGATCTCCGCTTCGGTGCGCAGCCGACGGCCCGTCCGGGCGGCGGCGAGATGGCCGATGACCGCGACCAGGAAGAACAACAGCGCTCCGCCGCCGATGAGTTGGATCCTCGTCGGCGCCACCGCGTCGGTCGGCCGGACCGCCGGCCCCATGACGACCATGGTGGCCTTGGTGGAGGTCTGGTCGACCTGGTCCAGCTTCTTGACGGCCTCCTCCAGCGCGGTGCGCAGCTTCGCGAGTTCGGTGCGGGTCTGCACGCTCTCCACGGTCTGCCCCGGATTGGCCGCGTCGGCCAGTTCGGTGATGCGCCGACTGGCCTGCGCCACCAGCTGCCGCAGTGCCTCGGGCTGCGCCGCCTCGGGGGCGGCGCCGTCGCCCGACATCCGCGCGCCGAAGGCGACGAACTGCTTGGCCATCTGATCGGACAACTGCTGGGCACGCTCCGGCGTTTCGGCCGTACCCGAGATCTTGATGATGTTCCCGTCCGAGGCCGTGGCGGACACCCGGTCCCGCAGCTGGGTGCCGCCGACGCCCTTCCAGCCGAGCGAGGCGGCCGCGCGGTCGATCACCACCGAACTGGTCGCGATCTCCGCCTGGGTCAGCAGCTCGCGCTCCTGCCACGCCCCTGGAAGCAGCACCGAGGTCGAGGTCGTGTACTGCGGCGGCAACAGCAGGGAGGCGCCGTAGCCGACCAGCGCACCCGCCACGGCGAGGACGGCGAGAAGCCGCCAACGCCGACGGAGGATCCGGCCGATCGTGACCAGGCGTATCGTTTCGTCGCTCAACGGTGCGGCCTTCTCCCGGGCTGGTCCGGGGAGCCCGCCGACCTCGGGTGGCGGCAGGCGGCGGCGTAGGCGTCGAGCAGGGACCGCTGGGAGTTGCGCCAGGACAGCGGCCCGTTGATCCGCTCCTGGCCGATCTTGCCCATCAGGGCCCGCTTCTCCGGATCGTCCATCAGCAGCGCGACGAGCCTGGCGAACTCGGATTCGTCGTTGGCCGGCGCGTAGACGGCGGCGTCACCGGCGGAGACCCGCGCCTCCCGGAGGTCGAACGAGACGATCGGCCGGCCCATCACCATGTACTCCAGGACCTTGTTCATGGTCGACACGTCGTTGAGCGGATTGCGCGGGTCCGGGGAGAGGCAGACGTCCGCGGTGGACAGGTAGCGCACCAGGTCGGCGTCCGGAACCCGCCCGGTGAACTGCACCTGCTCGGAGAGCCCGAGCCGCCGGGACAGCTCCACCATCGCGTCGAAGGTGTCGCCGCCGCCGACGAACACGGCGTGCCAGTCGGTCCGTCCGAACTCGTCGCGCAGCTTCGCCAGCGCCCGCAGGGCGTAGTCGACGCCGTCCTGCGGGCCCATCACGCCGAGGTAGCACAGCAGATGGGGCTTGCCGCGCTTCAACTCCGGCTCGGGCGCCACCGGTTGGAACCGGTCGGTGTCGGGCGCGCTGCGCACCACGAAGACGTCCTCCGGCCGCTTGCCGCCGCGGCGCAGCGCGACGTCCCGGTAGCTCTCGTTCGTGGCGAGGACGACGTCCGCGGCCCGGTAGGTCATCCGTTCCAGCGCGACCACGCCGCGGTGGAGCAGGTCCTCGCCGCGGTCGAACCGGGAGAGGTACAGCTCGGGCACCAGGTCGTGCTGGTCGAACACGAACCGCGCGCCGCGCCGCTTCGCCAGCAGGGCCGGCAGGAACAGCAGGTCGGGCGGGTTGCAGGCGTGGACGACGTCGACCGGGCCGACCCTGCGGGCCAGCCGGGCCGTGTGCCAGAGCGCCGATCCGTACTCCCGCAGGTAGCCGGCCGGCCCTCCGGTGGCCGCCTTCAACGGGTAGCGGTGGATCCGCACCCCGTCGATCACCGCTTCCGGCTCCGTGTCGCGTTTGCTCCCCTGCGGGCAGATGACGTCCACCGTCCAGCCCGCGTCGCGCAGCGTCGTGCACTCCTGCCACACCCGCCGGTCGAACGGCACCGACAGGTTCTCCACCAGGATCAGCGCGCGACGGGCCCGCCCGTCGCCGCCGACCGTGTCACTGAACGACGCGTCACCAGGCAAGGCCCACGTACCCCGGTTCGGCCCGGCGCGCCTCGGCGTCGGGCAGGCGGACGAGGTCGACGATCACCGGTCCGTCGCCGTGCGGCAGGGCCGACAGCACGGCCGGGTCCTTCGTCCCGACCACGCACACCTCGGCGTGCTCCAGCACCTCGTCGACGGACCGCGCGAGCAGCTGCGCGAGGTGCGGCAGCCGGGTCTCGATGTACTCGCGGTTCGCGCCGAGCAGCCGGGAGAGGTTCACGTTGGGGTCGTAGATCCGCAGGTCGTAGCCCTTGCCGAAGAGCCGCTCCGCCAGCTCGACCAGCGGGCTCTCGCGGAGGTCGTCGGTGCCGGGCTTGAAGGACAGGCCGAACAGGCCCACCCGGCGCCTGCCGGTGCGCTCGACCAACTCCACCGCGCGCCGCAGGTGTTCGGAGTTGGAGGGCAGCACGTGGGAGAGGATGGGCACCGAGACGTCGGCCCGCTGCGCCGCGTGGACGAGGCTGCGCAGGTCCTTGGGCAGGCAGGAGCCGCCGAAGGCGAAGCCGGGCCGCAGGTAGGCGGGGCTGATGTTCAGCTTGTGGTCCGCCAGGAACACGTCCATCACCTGGTGCGAGTCCACCCCGAGCGCCTGGCACACCGCGCCCAGCTCGTTCGCGAAGCCGATCTTGAGGCCGTGGAACGCGTTGTCCGCGTACTTGATCGCCTCGGCCGTGGGGACCGGCACCCGGAACACCTCGCCGGGCAGTCCGTCGTACAGCGCCGCGACCACGTCACCGCTCGCCCGGTCGAGCTCGCCGATGACGGTCTTCGGCGGGTCGAAGAAGTCCCGCACGCTCGTGCCCTCGCGCAGGAACTCCGGGTTGACCGCGACCCCGAAGTCCACTCCGGCCGTGCCGCCGGCGTACTTCTCCAGGATCGGTACCAGCAGGTTCAGGCAGGTGCCCGGGAGCATCGTGCTGCGGAACACGACGGTCTGCCGCCCACCCCGCTCGGCCACCGCGGCGCCGATCTGCTCGGTGACCCGTTCCAGGTACGTGGTGCACAGGCTGCCGTTGGGCTCCGACGGCGTGCCCACGCAGACCAGCGACACCTCGCTGTTCATGATCGCCTCGCGGACGTCGCCGGTGGCGCACAGCGCTCCGGTCCGCACGACCTCGGCGATGAGCTCGCCGATCCGTTCCTCGACCACCGGGGCCTTGCCGTCGTTCACCAGGTCGACCTTCACCTGGTTCACGTCCACCCCGATGACCTCGTGACCCAGGCTGGCCAGGCAGGCGGCCGACACGCAGCCCACGTAGCCGAGCCCCAGGACGCTGATCCTCATGACCCGTTCCTCCCCTCGGGCAGGCCCTTGTGGCCGGCCGTCCGCGCGCCGATCGATCGGCGCCCCCCTCGCATCAGTAGGCACCCCGCCCCTGGAGCACCGCACGCAGCGTCTTCCACAGAATCACCGCGTCCAGGGCGAGCGACCAGTCCTCCACGTACCGCAGGTCCAGCCGCACCGCCTCCTCCCACGGCAGGTCGCTGCGCCCGCTGATCTGCCACAGGCCGGTGAGCCCGGGCTTGACGAGCAGCCGCCGCCGGATGTCCGGGCCGTACGCGGCGGACTCCTCCGGCAGCGGAGGCCGCGGACCGACGAGCGACATCGAGCCGGCCAGCACGTTGAAGAGCTGCGGGAGCTCATCGAGCGAGTACCGGCGCAGCACTCCCCCCACCCTGGTCACCCGCGGATCGCGGCGCAGCTTGAACAGCAGGCCGGCGCCCTCGTTGCGGCCGGCCAGCTCGGCCCGTGCCCGGTCGGCCCCGACGACCATGGTGCGGAACTTGACGATGGTGAACCCGCGGCCGTCCTTGCCGACCCTGTGCTGGCGGTAGAACGCCCCGCCCCGGCTGTCCAGCAGGACGAGCAGCCCGACGAGCACCATCAGCGGTGCGAACAGGATCAGCAGGACCGCGGCGCCCAGCCGATCGACGACCTCCTTGACCGCCCGGGGGCCCCCGGTGAAGGTCGGCATGCTGACCCGCAGCATCGGGATCCCCAGCACCGCGTCGACGTGCAGCCGCGGACCGGCCACCTCCATCAGCACGGGGGCCACGACCATCTCGGCGTCGCCGCCCTCGAGGTTCCAGGCCAGCCGCTGCAGCCGGTCCGGTGACCAGTACGGGTCCGGCGTGACCGCGACGACCCGGTAGCCGTCGCGGTGGACGTGGTCGGCGACGTCCGTCAGCCGGCCGACGACCGGCACTCCGTCCAGTCGGTCACCACCCGGCCCGAGCGCGTACGGCGTGCACACCGCCTCCACCCGCCATCCGAGGTGCGGGAACTTGCGGGTGCGGGTGATCAGATCGCGCAGCGTGGCCGGGCTCCCGGCCGCGAGCACCGGGCGCAGGCACTGTCCGACGTTGCGCCGCTTGTGCAGCCAGAGGCGCAGCAGGTACCGCTCGGTCATCGTGACGAGCGTGATCGCCGGGATCGCGACGAAGATCCAGAGCTTGATGTTGTGCGAGGTCAGGGCGATTCCGCCGAGCGCCAGGACGACGGCCGCCGTGAACAGCGAGCGTCCGAGCCGACGGAACTCCTCGGCGCCCTGGCCGAGCACGGCGGGAGCCCACGACCG
Source organism: Streptomyces sp. FH025 (assembly GCF_017427025.1). Taxonomy (GTDB): domain Bacteria; phylum Actinomycetota; class Actinomycetes; order Streptomycetales; family Streptomycetaceae; genus Kitasatospora. The sequence goes on along the minus strand of NZ_JAFLNG010000146.1, from coordinate 301 downwards.
GGTCACCGCGAGTGCTCCCAGCACCAGCAGTTCGGTGCCGAAGGCGAGAATGCCCCACTTCTCGTGCCAGTTGGCCGCGTCCCGGACCCCGAAGAAGCCTCCGATCGCCGCCACCACGAAGGCGGTGGCCGTGGTGTCGCTGGTGATCACGGCACGGCGGTACCGCTGCTCCCAGTCGCTCTCGGACCGCCTGATCGCCCCGTTCCTCAGACGCCCGCGCGCCGACGGAAACGGGCCGACTAACTCACCTTCCTCCCCGGCTTCTTCCAGGTCGCCAGTGGGTTCGACGTGTTCGCTCCAC
>NZ_JAFLNG010000145.1 GCF_017427025.1 Streptomyces sp. FH025 | reverse complement strand
CCCGCGCGCGATGAGCACGCTGTAACCTTCCTTGGTTGCGCCCGCCCGTGGGCGCTGTTGTCCGAAGCTCGGCGCCGCACCGCCCGCTTCGTCGGCGGACCATGCCAGGATGGAGTTATGGCGAAGACCGGTACCACCAGCACTCAGGACCTGCGCTCGGCGATCGAGCGCAGCGGCTACTACCCGGCCCTGGTGTCCGAGGCGGTGGAGTCCGCGGTGGGCCCGGAGCCGATCAGCTCCTACCTGGTGCACCAGGAGACCACCTTCGACTCCAACGAGGTGCGCCGCCACGTGACGGTGCTGGTACTGACCCCGACCCGGTTCGTGGTGAGCCACACCGACGAGCAGTCCGGCGACGCGGGCAGCCCCGCGGTGCCGTTCGCGACGACCTCGACGGAGAGCGTCCGGCTGGACCGGATCGGCTCGGTCGTGGTGAGCCGGATGGTGGCGAACCCGGAGACGTACACGCCCGGGACGCTGCCGCGCGAGGTGGTGCTGACGATCGGCTGGGGGGCGGTGCAGCGCCTGGACCTGGAGCCGGCCGGCTGCTCGGACCCGAACTGTGAGGCGGACCACGGCTACACCGGTTCGGCGACGGCTGACGACCTCTCACTGCGGGTGAGCGAGGCCGGCGACGGCCCGGAGACGGTGGCCCAGGCACTCGTGTTCGCCCGGGCGCTGTCCGACGCGACGATCAACAACGGCCCGCGGGTCTGATCCCCGCAGGTCTGATCCCCGCGGGTCTGATCACCGCCGCCTCCGACCGCTACGAATCCGGTTCCATGTCCTTCGCACCCTTCGACGGCTACGACGCCTTCGAGATCCTCGACCCTGCCGCGGCCCCCGCGCCCCCCTACGGCAGCGGCTCGCTCTGCGACCTGCTGCCCTCGGTGGCGGCGGGCCTGGGCGTCCCGGGCTTCACCGCGACGCTGCCGATCGCCCCGGCCGACCGGGCGGTGGTGTTCCTGGTGGACGGCCTGGGCTGGGAGCTGCTGCTGCGCCACCCTGAGTACGCGCCCTTCCTGTCCTCGCTGGCCGGGAGCTCGATGGGCGGCACCGGCCGTCCACTGACGTCGGGCTTCCCGTCCACCACCGCGACCTCGCTGGCCTCGGTCGGCACCGGCACGCCGCCGGGCCTGCACGGCCTGGCCGGCTACACGGTGGCGGTGCCGGGCGCGGACTACCTGATGAACCAGCTGCGCTGGCAGCCGCACACCGACCCGCAGGCCTGGCAGCCGTACCCGACGGTCTTCGAGCGGACCCACGAGGCCGGGGTGGCGACCGCCCAGGTGTCCTCCCCGCTGTTCGCCCAGACCCCGCTGACCAAGGTGGCGCTGTCCGGTGGCACCTTCCTGGGCCGCACCACGGGCGAGGAGCGGATGGACCTCGCCGCCTCCTGGCTGGCCGAGCACGACCGGGCGCTCGTGTACACGTACGTCAGCGAGCTGGACGGCGCGGGCCACCGCTTCGGGGTGGACTCCGACGAGTGGCGGATGACGCTGGACGCGGTGGACCGGCTGGCCCGCCGCCTGGCCGAGCAGCTCCCGCCGCGCTCGGCGATGTACGTGACCGCCGACCACGGCATGATCGACATCGCGCCGGAGGACCGGATCGACTTCGACGAGGACTGGGAGCTCGGCGCCGGCGTCGCCCTGCTCGGCGGCGAGGGCCGGGCCCGGCACGTGTACGCCGTGCCGGGGGCCGCGGCCGATGTGCACGCGGTCTGGAGCGAGGTGCTGGGCGACCGGATGTGGGTCGCCACCCGTGACCAGGCCATCGCGGCGGGCTGGTTCGGCCCGACCGTGGACGAGCGGGTGTACCGGCGGATCGGCGACGTGGTCGCCGCGGCGCGCGACGACATCGCGATCACCGCCTCCCGCAACGAGCCCGGCGAGTCCGCGATGATCGGACTGCACGGCTCGATGACTCCGGTCGAGCAGTTCGTGCCGTTGCTCGAAGTCCGTGGCTGAGTCGGTCCGTTGACCCTTTCGTGCCCGAACCCCCTTGATGTGAAAGGCCCTTGCTCCACCCATGGCTGAACTGGTGTTCTTCTCGGGCACGATGGACTGCGGCAAGTCGACGCTGGCGCTGCAGATGGACCACAACCACACCGCGCGCGGTCGTCGGGGCGTCATCCTGACCCGTAACGACCGGGCGGGCGCGGCGACCATCTCCAGCCGGCTCGGCCTGCGCGCCGACGCGGTCGAGGTGACGGACGACTTCGACTTCCACGCGCACGTGGTGCACCGGCTCTCGGCGGGCGGCCGGGTGGACTACCTGATCTGCGACGAGGCGCAGTTCTTCGCCGCCGAGCAGGTCGACCAGCTGGCCCGGGTGGTCGACGAGCTGGACATCGACGTCTACACCTTCGGCATCACCACCGACTTCCGGACCCGGCTGTTCCCCGGCTCCCAGCGGCTGATCGAGCTGGCCGACCGGGTGGAGGTGCTGCAGGTCGAGGCGCTGTGCTGGTGCGGCGCGCGGGCCACCCACAACGCCCGGACGGTGGGCGGGGTGATGGTGGTCGAGGGCGCCCAGGTGGTGATCGGCGACATCTCGGTCAGCGAGGACGAGGTCGGCTACGAGGTGCTGTGCCGCCGTCACCACCGTCGCCGGCTGACCGCCGCGACGGCGCGCGCCTCGGTGCTCTCCCCGGACGTGCTGCCCTTCGAGGAGCAGCAGGCCCAGGAGGCCTAGGAAGCCTAGGAGGCCACTTCCAGCACCGAGAAGTGCCCGCCCTGCGGGTCGGCCAGCCGGGCGGCGCGGCCGCGGGCGGTGTCGTGCGGCTCGACCAGGATCCGGCCGCCGAGCTCCACGGCGTGACGAGCGGCCAGGGCGGCGTCGCGGACCGCGAAGTGGGTGCGCCAGCGCGGCGGGTGGCCGCGCAGGTCGGCGTGGTGGCGGATGCCCGCGACCGGGCGGCCCTGCACGAACAGCGCGGACTCGCCGTCGGTGGGCCGGACCGGGCGGTCGAGCACGGCGGCGTAGAAGGTGGCGGCGCCGTCCGCGTCCGGGGTGAGCAGTTCGGCCCAGGCCGGGCCGCCGGGCTCGGCCCCGGTCTCCCGGCCGAGGTGCTCCTCGCCCTGCCAGAGGCCGAAGACGGCGCCGGAGACGTCGGCGGCGATGGCCATCCGTCCGGCGCGTTCGGCCTGCAGCGGCCCGACGGCGACGGTGCCGCCGCACTCGCGCACCAGTTGGGTGGTGCGGTCGGCGTCGTCCACGGCGAAGTAGGTGGTCCACTGCACCGGGAAGCCGGTGGCGGTGGAGACGCCCAGGCCGGCGATGGGGGCTCCGTCGAGTTCGGCCCGGACGTAGGCGCCGAGCTGGCCCGGCCCGGGGGAGTACGTCCAGCCGAGCAGTGCGCCGTAGAAGGCGCGGGCGCCGGGCAGGTCGTGGGTCAGCAGGCTGACCCAGCAGGGCGTGCCCTGGGCCAGTCGGAGTTCCACCGCGGGCAATGCGGGCCTCCTCGGGGGTGGTCTGCGCGCGGGGATCCTCGCGCGCGAGGGTGATGCTTCCACCCTGGCGCGTGCCCAACCCTCGGGCCGCGCGGAAAACGCGGCAAAGAGCGCACAAAGAGCGGCGGCCCGGGCGTGTCGTGCTGCGCGAGAATGACCGGCATGACCACCTACAACGAGGGTTCCCCGCTGATCTCCGCGGCCGAGCTGCACGAGGCGCTCGGCGCCGAGCGTCCGCCGGTGCTGCTGGACGTGCGCTACCAGTTGGTCGGCGCGGCGCCGGGCGGGCCGACCGCGGCCGAGGAGTACCGGGCCGGGCACCTGCCCGGAGCCCACTTCGTCGAGCTGGACCGGGACCTCGCCGCCCCGCCAGGCGCCCCCGGCCGGGGTGGGCGCCACCCGCTGCCGGACCCCGAGGAGTTCGGCGCCGCGATGCGCCGCTTCGGGGTGAGCGCCGACCGCCCGGTCGTGGTGTACGACGGCGCGGCCTCGATGGCGGCGGCCCGGGCCTGGTGGCTGCTGCGCTGGGCCGGGCACCGGGACGTCCGGGTGCTGGACGGCGGTTTCGCGGCCTGGCGGGCGGCCGGGCTGCCGGTGGCGGCCGAGGTGCCGGAGCCGGAGCAGGGCGACTTCGAGCCGGCGCCGGGTCAGCTGCCGACGGTGGACGCGGACGGCGCCGCGGCCTGGGCGCGCGACGGGCTGCTGCTGGACGCCCGGTCCGGGGAGCGCTACCGGGGCGAGACCGAGCCGGTGGACCCGCGGGCCGGGCACGTCCCGGGCGCGGTGTCGGCGCCGACGGCCGAGAACGTGGGCCCGGACGGGCGGTTCCGGCCGGCCGCCGAGCTGGCGGCCCGGTTCCGGGCGCTGGGTGCGGGGGAGCGGGAGACCGCGGTGTACTGCGGCTCGGGCGTGACGGCGGCGCACCAGATCCTGGCGCTGGAGGTGGCGGGCCTGGGCGCGACGCTGTACCCGGGTTCGTGGAGCGAGTGGTCGAGCGACCCGGGCCGCCCGGTGGCGGTGACCGACCAGCCCGGCTAGCCCCGGGCATGCCGAAGGGGCGGGAGGCCCGGCCTCCCGCCCCTTCGACGGTGGTACTACTCCTGCTTCTTGCGCCGGCTGCCGAAGACGATCTCGTCCCAGCTGGGCACCGTGGCACGGCGGCCCGGTCGGACGCCGTCCGCCTCGGCCTGCCGGTCGGTCGTGCCGACCAGGCGCTCGCGGTGCGGGGCGACGGCGCGCGGCATCAGGATGTCGGCGTAGGCCGAGCCCGCGCCGACCGCCGGGGCGGCGGCCGCTGCCGCCTCCTCGCTCTCCTCGGCGACCTCGGCGGGCACCGGCTCGATCGGGGTGGGGCCGACGGCGAGGTCGCCGCGGAAGGCGGGGACCACGTCGAGCAGGCTGGTCAGCGAGTCCCGGGACTCGGCGGTGGCCTCCCGCGACTCGCGGACCTCGCGGGCCGACATGATGCGGTCGGCCGAGGGGCGGTCGATCATCGGGCGGGGCGGCCGGTCCTGGGGGAGCCGGGCGATCCGCGGGATGAACGGGAAGACCGAGTCCTCCTCGCGCTCGACGCTCTCGCCGATCAGCGCGCGGGCCTCGTCGTCGTTGGGCTGGACCAGGCGCCGGGGCGGGTCGTACGTCCAGGACGCGGAACGGCCCTCGCCGTCGGCCCGGTAGGAGAGGATGACCTCCCAGGTGCCGTCATCGCGCCGCCAGGAGTCCCAGCGCTCGGTGTCCTTCTCGGCGCCGCGCAGCGCGAGCCGCTCGGCCACGGCCTCGCCGAGCTGCGGCCCGGGGGATTCGCCGTTGCGGCGGATGGCGGTCTTGCGGGCGCGCTCGGCCATGAAGGCGCGTTCGGCGAGGACCGGCCCCTCGAAGCGGCGGACCCGGTCGACGGAGATGCCGGCGGCCTGTGCGACCTCCTCAGCGGAGGCACCGGCTCGTATCCGGGCCTGGATGTCCCGGGGGCGCAGATGGCTCTCGACCTCGATCTCGATCTGGCCGAGGCGCGGCCGGTCGCCGCGGATGGCGGCGCGCAGCCGCTCGTCGATGGGGAGGGTGTACTCCGTGCTGTCGGCAGCCTTGAGCACCAGCCGTGTGCCGTCGTTGCTGACGGCCACAACCCGCAGTTCGGGCACGGTTACCTCCCGGGTGGTGCCTGCCGACGTCACCTGCGTCGCTGCTCCCGTACTGAGTGTGGCCTGCCCACTCGCGACTGGCCACAACCTTGCTGAGTTCCCCGGCGTGTCGGGCTCACGCCCGCGCACGCCGCTGTGGCACGGTTGCCTTTTTGCCACGTCATCCGTTGACGTCGCGCCTGGGTGTCCCGGCCGTCCTCGCACGCGGAGTGATTCGCGACGATCCGGGACGGGCGTCGCCGTGCGTGCCCGCTCCGTGTCTCTTCGTCAAGCTGCCGGTGTAGGCACAGTCGACAAGTCGACCCAAGGCTCGGGCTTTACGAACAGTACTCCATTCGTGGCATCCAGAGGGGCGGCTCGCCGCTCAAGTCTCCCGCGATTCACGGGAATCTCAAGAGCACGCACCCCTAATGGCGGACCACCGTCCGGGGAACGGTGATCATCTTCACACAAACCGGGGGCGGAGAACCGCATTTTCGTCCCTTGTGTCCTTCTTTGGGCAAGATGGAGTGGCTTGTTCGAAGAACAGTCGTACGGACCGAGGGATGTTGATGCCGGAGCGGAACCCCGCCGAGGAGGGCGGCAAGCAGGAGCGCAGGCGGATCGATCTGAGTGTGGCTCAGGTCGCGGCGAGTGCGCTGGCCACGGTGGTGGGCGCGCTGCTCGCCTCCGAACTCGGCGTGTACGGAACGATCATGGGCGCGGCCGTGGTCAGCGTCGGCGCCACCACGGGTGGTGCGGTGTTCCAGCACCTCTTCAAGCGGACCGGCGAGCAGCTGCGCGAGGTGGTGGACCGGGGGCCGAACCAGACCGCGAACACGCTGCGCCAGGTGCCGGTCGAGTCGGCGGAGTCTGCGCCGGTCTCCGCGGATCCGTCGGCGATCTCCTCGGAGTGGAACGCGCCGCAAGTGGTGCGGGCGCGTCGGCGGTGGACCTGGAAGACCTACGCGGCGGTGTCCGGGCTGGTGTTCCTGCTGGCGATGACGCCGATCGTGGTGTTCGAGCTGGCCACCGGGCAGCCGGTGTCGGCGACGGTGAAGGGCGAGTCCGGCAACGGGACGTCCTTCGGCGGCAAGGTGACGCCCAAGTCCTCCACCCCGCAGGACGCGCCCTCGGAGCGGCCGTCCACCGGTGGCGGCGGACGCGGCCCGGACTCCACGCCCTCCGGCGGCGCGTCGGCCCCGGCCACCACGCGGCCGAGCCGGGAGCCGAGCGCCACCCCGAGCGGCGGAACCGGCGAGCACGGTGGCGGCGCCTCGCCCTCGGCGGGCCCGAGCGCGACCCCGTCGGCCGGGGCCTCCCCGTCGGCGGGCGGCGGCCGGCCCACCGGCGAGACCACCCCGCAGCCGCCCGTACCGAGCAACGTGCTACCGGACAACGCGCCCGCGCACGAGCCGGTGGCCCCGCCGCGGGCGACCGGCACCCCCTGATCGCGTCGGCCGCCGGCCGCCTCAGTCGCCGAGGACGCGCCGCAGGTAGTCGTTGCCGAAGACGCGCCGCGGGTCGACCTCGTCGCGCAGCGCGGTGAAGTCGCCGAAGTGCGGGTAGACGCCGGCCAGGTACTCGGCGTCGCGGGTGTGCAGTTTGCCCCAGTGCGGGCGGCCCTGATGGGCGGTCATCAGTCGTTCGACACCGGTGAAGTAGCCCTGGTCGGAGGTGCCCCGGTAGAGGTGGACGGCGATGTAGGCGCTGTCCCGGCCGGAGGCGGTGGAGAGCCAGAGGTCGTCGGCGGGGGCGAAGCGCACCTCGACCGGGAAGCTGACCTTCCAGTCGGAGCGTTCGACCAGGGCCTTGAGCTCGCGCAGCACCTCGGCGACGGCCGCGCGCGGGACGGCGTACTCCATCTCCACGAAGCGGACCTTGCGCGGGCTGGTGAAGACCTTGTACGCGGTGTCGGTGTAGCTGCGGTCGGACCAGGCGCGGCTGGCGAGCGAGGCGATGGAGGGGATCGAACCGGGGAAGCGGCGGCCGACCCGGCAGGCACCCTCCCAGACGGTGTTGGAGAGGAAGTCGTCCTCCAGCCACTCCCTGAACCGGGGCAGCGGGGCGGCCGGGCCCTGGCTGCGGTTGTTGCGCTTGGTGGAGCAGCGGTCGGTGTGCGGGAACCAGTAGAACTCGAAGTGCTCGTTGACGGCGGTGAGGTCGTCGAGGCGCTCCAGGACCTCGTCGAAGCCCATCGGCTGCTCGTGCGCCGTGAGCAGGAAGGCCGGTTCGACGCCGAAGGTGAGCGCGGTGATCACGCCGAGGGCGCCGAGGCCGAGCCGGGCGCCCTGGAAGAGCCGGGGATTCTCGGTGGGGGAGCAGCGCCGGACGGTGCCGTCGGCGAGGACGATCTCCAGGGCGCGGATCTGGGCGGCGAGCGAGCCGGAGTCGCGGCCGGTGCCGTGGGTGCCGGTGCTGGTGGCGCCGGCGACGGTCTGGACCTCGATGTCGCCCATGTTGGTGAGGGAGAGGCCCTCGGCGGTGAGGATCCGGTTGAGGCGGTGGAGCGGGAGGCCGGATTCGACGGTGATGGTGCCGGCCTCGCGGTCGAGTTCGCGGACGGCGGTGAGCGCGTGCGGGCGGACCAGCAGGCCGTCGCCGGCCGAGGCGATCGCGGTGAAGGAGTGGCCGGAGCCGACGGCCTTCACGCTGCGGCCCTGTTCGGTGGCGCGCAGGATCTCCCTGGCCAGTTCCTCCGCGGTGCCGGGGGTGGCGGTCCGGGCGGGCCGGGCGCTCTGGTTGCCGGCCCAGTTGGTCCACCGGGTGCGGGTCGCGGTACTGGCCTGGGGCATTGCGCTGCCTCCTGACTCCGTGGCCGAACGGTTCGGCGCGGTCCGGGGCGGCGCGGCCGCCCGTAGGGCCCGTCCGCGGTGTCCGGGAGGCAGGCCCTACCCGCGGGTAGGCCCACGGGTAGGGCGAGATTAGTCAGTTCACCGTTCGACGTCTACGGGTCGTTCGAGTGGTTCGACGGCCGCTTCGGCGGGCTGTTCGGCGGCGAGCCCGGCCCGCAGCCGGCGCAGCCCGGCGAGTGCGGCGACGACCCCGAGCACCCCGGCGGCCAGCGGCACCCAGTAGCCGGCGGCGGCGCCGGAGGCGTCGACCACCCAGCCGCCGGCCGAGGAACCGGCCGCGACGCCGAGGGCGAGGCCGGTGGTGGTCCAGGTCATGCCCTCGGTCAGCTGGGCGGGCGGGACCAGCCGCTCGACCAGGGCCATCGCCGTGATCAGGGTGGGGGAGATGGCGATGCCCGCGATCAGCAGCGCGGCGCCGACCGCGATCAGCCCGCCGACGCCGTGCACCGTGTGGGCGACCAGCAGCAGCGGCACCATGCTGACCGCCATGAAGCCGACGCCGAGGAGGAAGCGGACGGCCATCGAGCCGCTGAGCTTGAGGGCGCCGAACACCACCCCGGCCAGGCAGGAACCGAGCGCCCACAGCGCGAGGATCACGCTGGAGACGGATTTGTGCCCCTCGGCCTCGGCGAAGGCGACGGTGACGACCTCGACCGAGCCGAAGATCGCGCCGGTGGCGACGAAGGTCAGGATCAGCACCTGGAGGCCACCGTTGAGGATGACCGAGCCGCCCTGGTGCCGGGCGGCCGGATGGACCGGCGGCTCGGTGGCGCGCTGCCCGGCGAACAGCAGGACGCCGACGGCGAGGAAGATCCCGCCGAGCAGCAGGCCGGCCTCGGGGAAGACGGAGGTGGCCAGGCCGATGGACAGGATCGGGCCGACGATGAAGCAGACCTCGTCGACCACGGCCTCGAAGGAGTAGGCGGTGTGCAGCTTGCCGGTGTCGTCGCGGTAGAGGTGGGCCCAGCGGGCCCGGACCATCGCGCCGGTGCTCGGCATGACGCCCATCCCGGCCGCGAAGACGAACAGCGTCCAGTCCGGCGCCTCCATCCGCGCGCAGAGCAGCAGGCCGGTGGCGGCGACGATGGTGATCGCCATGGCGGGGACGATGATCCTGCGCTGCCCGTGCTGGTCCACCAGCCGGGACACCTGCGGGCCGAGGATTGCGGCGGAGACCGCGAGGGTCGCGGAGACGAGGCCCGCCACTCCGTACGAGCCGCGGAGTTGGGACAGCATGGTCACGATGCCGATGCCGGTCATGGAGATCGGCAACCGGGAGACGAAGCCGGTGGTGGAGAAGGCCAGACTGCCGGGGGAGGCGAATATCTGGCGGTAGCTGGACAGCACGGGAGCTCCGGGCGGGGAGTAAGGAACAAGGCCGTTCAACACAGCTTACGTATGTTGGCAAACGGTATTTTCCGGGCAGCCGCACGGCCCCGGCGCCGGTGCCCGGCCCCTCAGTGGCAGGATCGGTGCCATGTCCGACGCGCGCAATCCCTTCCCCTCCGGCGCCGCCCCGTACGACGCCCTCCTGCTGATCTCCTTCGGCGGCCCCGAGGCCCCCGAGGACGTCGTCCCGTTCCTGGAGAACGTCACCCGCGGCCGCGGCATCCCCAAGGAGCGGCTGAAGGAGGTGGGCAAGCACTACTTCCTGTTCGGCGGGGTCAGTCCGATCAACGGGCAGAACCGCGAGCTGCTCGCCGCCCTGCGCAAGGACTTCGCCGAGCACGGGCTGGACCTGCCGGTCTACTGGGGCAACCGGAACTGGGCGCCCTACCTGGTGGACACCCTGCGGGAGCTGGCCGCCGACGGCCACCGCCGGGTCGCCGTGCTCGCCACCAGCGCCTACGCCGGTTACTCGGGCTGCCGCCAGTACCGGGAGAACCTGGCCGACGCGCTGGCCGCCCTCGCCGAGGAGGGCGGCCCGGCGCTGACCGTCGACAAGCTGCGGCACTTCTACAACCACCCCGGCTTCGTCGAGCCGATGATCGACGCCACCCTGGCCGCCCTGGAGGAACTGCCCGAGGCCGTCCGCCCCGGCGCCCGGCTGGCCTTCACCACCCACTCCATCCCGGACACGATGGCCGAGACCTCCGGTGCCCCGGACGACCCGGCCCGCGGCGAGCCCGGCGGCGCGTACGTCGCCCAGCACCTGGACGTGGCCCGGCTGGTCGCCGCGGCCGTCGCCGAGCGCACCGGGGTGGCCGACCGGCCCTGGGAGCTGGTGTTCCAGAGCCGCAGCGGCGCCCCGCACGTCCCGTGGCTGGAACCCGACATCTGCGACCACCTGGAGGCCCAGCACGCCGACGGCGCGCCGGCCGTGGTGATGGTCCCGATCGGCTTCGTCTCCGACCACATGGAGGTCAAGTACGACCTCGACACCGAGGCCGTCGCCAAGGCCGCCGAACTCGGCCTGCCGGTGGCCCGCGCCGCCACCGTCGGCGCCGACCCCCGGTTCACCGCCGCCGTGCGCGAACTGGTCCTGGAGCGGGCCGCCACCGAACGCGGCGAGAGCGTGACCCGCTGCGCCCTCGGCGCCCTGGGCCCCAGCCACGACGTGTGCGCGGTGGCCTGCTGCCCCAACCCGCGCGCCCCGCGCCCGGCCGCCGCCGAGGAGAGCCATGTCTGACCCCGCCCTGCCCGCCGACGGGCTCCTCGACGACCTGCTCGACGTCGCCCTGGACGCGGCCCGCCGGGCCGGCGCCCTGCTGCGCGACGGCCGCCCCGCCGACCTCGGCGTGGCCGGCACCAAGAGCAGCCCGGTCGACGTGGTCACCGAGATGGACCTCGCCTCCGAGAAGCTCCTCCTGGAGCTGATCACCGACCGCCGCCCCGAGGACGGCTACCTCGGCGAGGAGGGGGCCGAGCGCCTCGGCACCAGCGGGGTGCGCTGGGTCGTCGACCCGCTCGACGGAACGGTCAACTACCTGTACGGGCTGCCCTCCTGGGCGGTCAGCGTGGCCGCCGAGCTGGACGGCCGGGCGGTCGTCGGAGTGGTGTACGCCCCGGCCCGCGGTGAACTGTTCCACGCCGTCCTGGGCCGTGGGGCCCGTCTGGACGGCCGACCGGTGTCCGTCCGCCCGGCCCCGCCCTGGGGCCAGGCGCTGATCGGCACCGGCTTCAACTACGTCCGCTCGGTGCGCGAGCGCCAGGCCCAGGTGCTGCTGGCCCTGATGCCCGAGGTGCGGGACATCCGCCGGGGCGGGGCGGCCGCGGTGGACCTGTGCGACGTGGCCGCCGGCCGACTGGACGGCTACTACGAGCGGGGCCTCGCCCCCTGGGACCGGGCGGCCGGCTGCCTGATCGCCACCGAGGCCGGTGCCCTGGTCGGCGGCCGCCCCGGGCACGGCCCGGACGGCGAGCTGACCGTGGCCGCCGCCCCGGGCGTGTACGAGCCGCTCCAGGAGCGGCTGGCCGCGCTGCGCGCCTGGGCCGACTGACGGCCGGCCCCGTCTTCCCCCGAACCGGGGCCGCCGCAGCACTCGCGGTGGCCCCGGACATGCGAAGAGCCCTGGCATACGGGGGATGCCAGGGCCTGGTCTTTCGCACGGCCCCTGCAGGGCCGCAGGTGCCGGAGGACCGGCGTCGGGTCAGGCGGCGGTGCGGTGGCGCTCCAGCACGGTGTCGACGCCGTGCTCGGCGGCGAGACGACGGAGGTCGTCCAGCTCGGACTGCTCCACCTCGGCGAGGAACTCGTCCCCGGCCTCGATCGCGCGGTGCAGATCCTGCTCGGCGTTGGCTATGCGCTGCAGGATTCCGGCCTTGAAGGCGTCCATACGGGCCCCCTTACTGTGTCGGACGTGCACGGTCGTACGTTCTCCCGCCCTGAGGAAGGTCCAGCCGGTGAGTGCGCCCGGGCCGACGGGTGGTGGATCTCCGGTCGGGCGCGGAGACGGTCTGTCCGACCGCTCCCGGTGACGTCCCAGCCCCAGGGCCGGCGCGGATGAACGCACGGCGGGTGGGTGCGATCGACCGATGGCCAGATCGCGGGTGTGCAGCTGTCCTCCCCAGCCCCGAGCCCCGGAAACCTCCCGGCGGAAGAAAGTTGCCCGTGTCACAGTCCAAGCGGAGCGGTCCCGGTACGAACGGTCACCGTCGCGGGGTCCGGATCCGTGCCTGAGCGGCAGCTTATCGCTGCTTTACCGCAGGACCAGGCAGGATGGAGGGACCGTCGGAGCCGTGCGTCCGCTTCCGGGGCCGGCCTGGAGAAGGGACAACGACCGTGCGGGTTCTCGTCGTCGAGGACGAGCAGCTGCTTGCCGAGGCCGTCGCGACCGGCCTGCGCCGCGAGGCGATGGCCGTCGACGTGGTGTACGACGGGGAGGCCGCGCTCCAGCGCATCGCGGTCAACGACTACGACGTGGTGGTCCTGGACCGCGACCTGCCGCTGGTGCACGGGGACGACGTCTGCCGCAAGGTGGTCGAGCAGGGCCTGGCCACCCGGGTGATCATGCTGACCGCCTCCGGCGACATCAGCGACCGGGTCGAGGGCCTGGAGATCGGCGCGGACGACTACCTCCCGAAACCGTTCGCCTTCAGCGAACTCGTCGCCCGGGTAAGGGCGCTGGGCCGCCGCGCGACCATTCCGCTGCCGCCCGTGCTGGAGCGCGCCGGCATCTCGCTGGACCCCGGCCGCCGCGAGGTGATCCGCGACGGGCGCACCGTCCAGCTCGCTCCCAAGGAGTTCGCCGTCCTGGAGGTGCTGATGCGGGCCGGCGGCGCCGTCGTCTCCGCCGAGCAGCTGCTGGAGAAGGCCTGGGACGAGCACACCGACCCGTTCACCAACGTGGTGCGCGTCACCGTGATGACGCTGCGCCGCAAGCTCGGCGACCCGCCGGTGATCGTCACCGTGCCGGGC
>NZ_JAFLNG010000144.1 GCF_017427025.1 Streptomyces sp. FH025 | reverse complement strand
GCTGGGGCGAGGTCGGCGCCGGCGAGGTCGGGCCAGGGGACGTCGGCGAGGAGGACGGGGACGTCGGGCTCGGCGAGGTCGGCCCCGGAGACGTCGGCGAGGAGGTCGGCGTCGGCGAGGTCGGCGAGGTCGGCGAGGTCGGCGAGGAGGTCGGCGTCACCCGGCAGTCCGGCAGGTCCCCGTCGAACGGGTAGCTGTGGATCTCGTAGCCGCCGGTGCCGGTGTGGATCAGGTTGCCCGCGAGGTACACCCGGCCGTTCATGCCCGGCTGGGCGATGGTCGTGGTGCCGGCCGGGTTGCCGGCCAGGACGGCTCCCTGGAACTGGGCGCTGCCGAGGATCTGGGCCGAGGTCGCGGTCGGGAAGTTGTACATCAGCTTCGAGCGCATCTCAGTGGTCTGGTCCCCCGCCAGGCCGGTACCGGTGTAGGTGTTGATGACCGGGCTGTCCCCGAGCATGTTCACCACGACGGTGGCCCCGGCCGGGATGTTGTTGAAGGCCAGGCCGATCTGCCCGCCGCTCGGCGAGGCGAGGTTCCGGGTGACGTTGAAGACCTGCTTCATGCTGGTCCCGTCACCGGTGAAGGTCGCCTCGCTGGCGGAGATCTCGACGGTGCCGGTCGCGGTGGCCCGCCCGACGCAGTCGGAGACCTCCTCGATCTGGGTCAGCACCGACCGGTACGGCGCGGCGGCGTTCGCGTCGTGGATCAGCTCGCCGGTCGGGTCGATGCTGACGGTGCCGGTGACGCCGCCCGCGTGGCGCAGGTTGCCGAAGGCCTGGCCCCGGGAGTCGCTGCCGCCGATCAGGATCGAGTTGCCGGACTTCACGTCGACGTCGCCGCCGGTGGTGACGAAGTCGCTGCCGTTCGGCGGGACGACGCGGGAGCCGACGCCCACGACGCCCATGTTGTAGGCGCCGCCGCCGTTCTTGTCGACGGTCAGGTTCCCCAGCGCGACGACCTTGCCCTCGGCCTCGGCCGCGCGGCCGTTCACCGTGTAGTCGCCGCCGGTGAAGACGTTGATCGTGGCGTCCCGCCCGGGGAAGTCGCCGTTGTTCACCGGCGGCCAGGTGGCCGGGCAGTCGGGCCCGGAGCAGGCGCCCAGCGGCGGGGCCAGCGGGACGGCCGAACCGACCGTCAGCACGGCGGCCAGCGGGACGGCTGCGACGGCGGTCGCCACGGCCGCCCGGGCGGCCCGGCGTCGGCCGCTGGCTGTTCTTCTCACGGCGGTCGCTCTGTGATCCGGCGAACCGGTGGCCTGACCCATCGACGCTTCCTCCACGCATAGAAAGACGACAGGTCCCGACGACCTGCCAGGTTCCGCGTGATCTGCTGCCGAACACACAGATCCGGGACATCCAACACTAAATCGGACTATATACACCATACAGAGCATCAGTTCTCATCTAAAAATCAGCTGACCAGACCCGTGGCGGCTTCCCACCCCGCTCCCACCCGCTCCGCACACCCGGCCGACGGCCGCACGGGCTAGGTTGGACGGCATGACCACCGAGGCCCAGGACCAGAGCGCGCCGCTCGTCGCCGTCGCGTCCGCCGACGCCGTGCTGCGGCACCCCGAGGCGGGCGAGCACCTGCTCACCGCCCTCGAACGGGAGCGCGCCGCACGCTTCCGGCAGGAGTCCGGGCGGATCGACTTCACCGCCGGGCACGTGCTGGTCCGGCTCTGCGCCGCCCGGCTGCTCGACGTCCCGGCGGCAGGCCTGGTCCTCGCCCAGCGGTGCCCGGACTGCGGGCTCGCCGACCACGGCAAGCCCTACCTGCCGGACCACCCCGGGGTGCACGTGAGCCTGTCCCACACCCGGGGCGTGGTCGCGGCCGGAGCCGGGTACCAGCCGGTCGGCGTGGACGTCGAGCTGTCCGCGCGGGGCGGCTCGCTGCGCGCGGTCGCCCGCCGGGTGCTCACCCCCGCCGAACTCGCCCTGGTCGAGGCGGCCCCCGAGCCGGACCGGGCGTTCCTGCGGCAGTGGGTGCGCAAGGAGTCGCTGATCAAGATCGGCCGGACCACCCTGGACACCCTCGGGCAGGTCGACCTCGCCGCCCTGCCGCTGGACGTCCCGCCCGGCGCCCCGCTGCGCAGCCGGTTCGAGGACCTGCACCTGATCGACTGGACCGACCCCGAGCACGGCGCCGTCGTAGCGGCGGTCAGCACCGCCCCGCCGCGCGTCGTACGGCTGACCCCTGCGGGCTGAGCGGGCACCCGAGCGCGGGACCGCCGAATAAGCGGTGTTAGCGTGCCTGGTCGTGGGCGCGCCGACGGCGCACGCCCGCCGACCCAGCTGCCCACCGGATCAAAGGGTGCCCCGCCATGGCCAAGTTCCTGCTGAGCCTGCACGTCCTCGCGTCGGTCCTGTTCATAGGCCCGGTCGCGGTGGCCGTCAGCATGTTCCCGCGCCGGGCGAAGGCCGCGCTGGCCGACGGTCCGGACCAGGCCTCGGACGCGGGCGTGCTGCGCGTCCTGCACCGGATCACCCAGGTCTACGCGCTGCTGGGCGTCGCCGTACCGGTGCTGGGCATCGGCCTGGCGCAGGTGATGGACGTGCTCGGCCAGTCCTGGATGATCGCCTCCATGGTGCTCACCGCCATCGCCGCGCTCTCCCTGCTGCTGTTCGTCCTGCCCGGCCAGCAGGCCGCCGTCGACGCGCTCGGCCTCGAACCGCGGGACGAGCAGCGCACCAAGGCCGTCAACGGCCTGCGGCTGCTGCCGATGACCGCCGGGGTGTTCAACCTGCTGTGGGCCGTGGTCGTGGTGCTGATGGTCGTCCGCCCGGGGTCGACCACCGGCGCCTGAGCCATCGAGTCCTTCCTGCCGGCCGACGCGGAGACGGCCCGGTACCTGCGGTCGGCGGTGGAACCGGACCGCTGAGGCGCCTCAGTCCGACAGCCCGAAGAGGGCCGCCGCGTTGTCGTGGCAGACCGCCCGCAACCACTCCTCCCCCAGCCCCAGCCCGGCCAGCGCCTCCAGCTGGTGGACGTACCGGTAGGGGATGTTGGGGAAGTCGCTGCCGAGCAGCACGCGCTCCCGCAGCCCGCGCAGCCGCGGCAGCTCCTCGCGCGGGAACGGCGCGTCGGCCTCGGCGAAGTCGGTGAACGCCATGGTGGTGTCCAGCCGGACGGCCGGGTGGCGCTCGGCCAGGTCGAGGAAGTCGCGGTACTCGGACATGCCGAGGTGGGCGACCACCAGGACCAGGCCGGGGTGCCGCTTCAGCACCTCGCCGATCGGGCCCGGACCGGTGAACTCCCCCGGCACCGGCCCGGATCCGCAGTGGGTGACCACCGGGGTGCCGGTCTCGGCGAGCAGCCCCCAGACCTCGTCCAGCGCCCGGTCCGTCGGGTCGTAGCCGCCGACCTGGAGGTGCGCCTTGAACACCCGGGCGCCGTCCTCGATCGCCCGCGCCACGTAGCCGGCCGCGCCGGGCTCGGGGAAGAAGGTCGCGGTGTGCAGGCAGTCCGGGGTGCGGGCGGCGAAGTCGGCGGCCCAGCCGTTCAGCCAGGCGGCCATGCCGGGCTTGTGCGGATAGAGCATCGAGGTGAACGCCCGGACGCCGAACTCCCTCAGCCGCCGGACGCGTTGCTCCTCGGCCTCGCGATAGGTGATCGGCCAGGGGCGGTTCACCAGCGGGCCGGCCGCGTCGAAGTACGCCCACACCTTGTCGAGGACGTTCTGCGGCATGAAGTGGGTGTGCACGTCGATCAGCCCCGGCAGGCCCAGGGCCTGCCAGAACTCCCTTACGCCTGCGGTCTCCCGGTCGTTCACGCGGGCACCGGGCGGGCGCGGTCGATGATCGCGGCGGTGTCGACGCCGGACGGCAGGGTGCCGAAGGCGGCGCCGTGGTCCCCGCCCAGGCGGGAGGCGCAGAAGGCGTCGGCCACCGCCGGGCTGCCGTACCGGACCAGCAGCGAGCCCTGGAAGGCCAGCGCCATCGACTCGACCAGCCGGCGGGTGCGGTACTCCAGGTCGGTCACGTCGCCCAGCTGCTTGCGCAGTCCGGCGACGGCCGCGTCCAGTCGGCGGTCCGCGCCGCCGGCGGCGTCGAGTTCGCCGAGGAAGGCCTCGACCGTGTCGGGGCGCTTGGCCATGGCGCGCAGCGCGTCCAGGGCGGCGACGTTGCCGGAGCCCTCCCAGATCGACACCAGCGGCGCCTCGCGGTAGAGCCGGGGCATCCCGGACTCCTCGACGTAGCCGTTGCCGCCCAGGCACTCCAGCGCCTCGGCGGAGTGCGCCGGGCCCCGCTTGCACACCCAGTACTTGGCCACCGCCAGGCCCAGCCGCCGTACCAGCGCCTCGGTCTCGTCGCCGGCCAGGGCGCGGTCGGTGCTCTGGGCGAGCCGCATCGCGACGACGGTGGCGGCCTCGGACTCCACCGTCAGGTCGGCCAGCACGTTGCGCATCAGCGGCTGGTCGACCAGCGCCTTGCCGAACGCCCGCCGGTACAGGGCGTGGTGGACCGCCCGGGTGGTGCCGTAGCGCATGCCGGAGGCGGCGCCGATGGTGCAGTCGAGGCGGGTCATGTTGACCATCTCGATGATGGTCCGCACCCCGCGGCCCTCCTCGCCGACCAGCCAGCCGACCGCGCCGTCGTACTCCAGCTCGGCGGAGGCGTTGGACTTGTTGCCGAGCTTGTCCTTGAGCCGCATCAGGTGCAGCCGGTTACGGCCGCCGTCCGGGAGGACGCGCGGCAGCACGAAGCAGCTGAGCCCGCCGGGGGCCTGGGCGAGCGTCAGGAAGAGGTCGGACATCGGGGCCGAGGTGAACCACTTGTGGCCGGTGAGCCGGTAGGTGCCGTCCGGCTGCGGGGTCGCGGTGGTGGTGTTGGTGCGGACGTCCGAGCCGCCCTGCTTCTCGGTCATCGACATGCCGGCGATCAGCCCGCGCTTGGTGCGCGGCTCGCGCAGCCCGTAGTCGTACGCGGTCGAGGCCAGCAGCGGTTCCAACTCCCGGGCCAGGGCGGGGTTCGCGCGCAGTGCCGGGACGGCGGCGTAGGTCATCGAGATCGGGCAGGTGTGGCCGGCCTCGACCTGGCCCCAGACGAAGAACTTGGCGGCGCGGGCGGAGTGGGCGCCGGGCCGGTCGTCCCGCCAGGGCGCGGCGTGCAGGCCGTACGAGACGGCGGTGCGCATCAGCTCGTGCCAGTAGGGGTGGAACTCGACCTCGTCGATCCGGTGGCCGAAGCGGTCGTGGGTGCGCAGCACGGGCGGGTGCTCGTTGGCCAGCCGGCCCCACTCGGCGGCCTGCTCGGACCCGGCCAGGCGGCCGAGTTCACGCAGTTCGGGTTCGGCCCAGCCGGCGCCGGCCCGGTGCAGGGCGGCGAGCAGGGTGGGGTCGGCGGCGGTGTCGTGTCCGTACGGCAGGGGCACCTGGTTGGTGACCTCATGCGTCGCTGTCATCGCGTCCTCCCAGGGCACGCAGGGTGAAGGAGACCAGGGCGGGGACCACGGCGGTGGTGCTCCCCTCGCTTTCGGGTGCGGCCGCGAGCGGCCCGGCCAGGGCTTCGCCGACCGCGCCGACGAGGGCGGCGGCGGTCAGCACCGGGTCCTGCTCGGGCAGTTCGCCCTTCGCCACGGCGGCGGCGATCTCGGTGGCGATCACGTCCCGGAACGCCCGCCGGAAGACCAGGCGTTCGCCGTCCACGACCGCGTCGGCCGGCTCGACCAGCAGCGCGTACGCCAGCCGGGGCGCGCGCAGGGCGCGGGCCGCGAAGGTCTCGACGACGGCCGCGATCCGCTGCTGCGGGGTCTCCCGGCGGGCGACGGCGGCGTTCACCGCGTCGATCTCGTGGGTGACCACCCGGCGGAACAGCTGCACCGAGAGCTCGGCCTTGTTGGCGAAGTGCTGGTAGAGGCTGCCGGTGGCGATCCCGGCGCGGTCCGCCACGGCGGCCATGGTGCAGCCGCCGTAACCGCGCTCGGCGAGCAGGCCGACCGCCGACTGGAGCACCGCCTCGCGCTGGGCGTCCAGGCGGGCTTGTACGGCGGCGGTGCGTCGGTAGGCCATGGAAGTATTGAAGCACTGATTCACCGCTTCGGGGAGGGGCCGGGAGGGTGCGACCCCGTCGGCCGAGCGGCCCCGAACGCGCGGAGGCCGCCCCGGGCGGGGCGGCCTCCTGGTCACTCAGGGCTGCTACCGGGCGCTACAGCGGGCGGCGCTCCTGCTCCAGCCGCTGGCCCTCGGCGTCGAGCGGCCCGAAGGACGGGATCGACTGCGGCGACTTGGCGAGCGAGCGAGCGGTGTCCTGGTCTCCCAGGCCGGCCCACTCCAGCACCTTGGCGGTGGCCTCCGCCGACTGCGCGGCGGGCAGCTTGCCGATGTTGGAGCCGTGGTTGCCGCCGGGCACGGTGTAGACGTAGCTGTCCTCACTGCCCCGGCCGAGGTGGAACGGCTTGGCGCCCCACGGGTCGTTGCCGCCGTAGACGTACATGATCCGCTCGCCCTCGCGCTTCACCCAGCGGTCGATGTCGGGCATGGCGTACGGGTTGAAGACGGTCGGGATCTCCTTCGGCACGTAGGAGCGGGCCGAGTAGAGCTCCTTGTAGTCGTAGTGCAGCTGGTCCTGGATGTACGAGACGTCGAAGTACGGCGCGCCCAGCTCGGTGGCGGCCTGGTAGTAGTACGCGGTGTACTTCGCCAGCGACTGGTCGCTGTTGCCGGTGATGCCCGACTGGGAGTCGTACCAGGCGTACAGCTCGTCGTCGGTCGCGGTGGCGGCCACCGGGACCTTGGCGCAGTCCGACTCCAGGCTGTACTGCCAGAACGCCCAGATCACGTCGAGCGCGCCGGCCTCGTAGGCGCGGTCCGGGGTGCCGAGGGTGTTGAAGGTCGAGCCGGCCGCCTTGTTGTCGGCGATGTAGCGGGGCTCCAGGCGGTCGCGGCGCACCAGCAGCTCGCGCTGGGCGGCGTTGAGCCGGGCCCGGCACTCGGGGGTGCCGACGGTGCGGAAGAACTCGGTGTAGGCCGCGTAGTCGGAGCGGTCGGTGTTGTTCGGCGCGACGTAGGCGATCGTGCCCGCCACGTCGTCCGGGTAGAAGCGGCGGTAGAAGGTCGAGGACATGCCGCCCTTGCTGGCGCCGGTGGAGAGCCATTCCTCCTGGTAGATCCGCTTGAGCGCGGTCACCAGCGCGTGCGAGTCGGCGGCCCCCTGGCGGATGCCGGCCTTGGACCAGTCGGCCGGGTCGGGGCGCGAGGGGGTGAAGAACCGGTACTCGATGGACACCTGGTTGCCGTCCACCAGCCGGGTCGGCTCGGTGCGGGACGGGTTGGTGCCCAGGGTGTAGCCGTTGGTGTAGAAGACGGTCGGGCGGTCGTAGCCGCGGTGCAGCAGGCTGAAGCGCTGCTGGAAGGTGCCCAGCCAGGGGCGGAAGTGGTCGATCGGCTGGGTGTAGGTGGCGATGAAGTAGCGGTGGCCGGTGGTGGTCGGCTTCTCCTCGGTGATGGTCACCCCGGGGATCGCGGCCAGGCGGTCCTTGATGTCGGCGTTCGGGTCGTCCGCGGGGCTCCGCCCGTGGGCGGCCCCGGCCGGAGCGGGCGCGGCCGACGCCGGGGCGGCCAGGCCGCCGATCGCGAACACCGGTATCAGCAGGGCGGAGGCCAGCAGTCTTCTCAGCTTGGTGGTCATCAACTCTCCATCTGGTCAACGGACATGAAGGCCGAATGGGCCACCCGCCCGGTCGCGGGTGACCCATCGGGGAAGGGCTCTGGTCAGGGGGCCGGGCTCGGCACTAACGGCTAGGCGCTAACGACTCGGCGCCAACGGCCCGGCGCTACCGGCTCGGCGGGAACGGCCTTACGGGCGGGCCAGGGTGCAGCCCGGCAGGGTGAGGTCGAAGCGGTTGCCGGGGGCGAAGCAGGCGGGGATGCCGTAGGTCTCCTGGGCGTAGCCGATGCCCTGGTGCACCGTGACCGTGCCGTTCTGGTCGACCTCGCACGGGTTGTCGAGGGTGCAGGACTCGCCGTTCTCGTTGATGGTGTTGTTCACGGCGACCAGCAGACCGGTCGAGGTGTCGACCACCGGCGAGCCGGAGGTGCCGCCGATCACGTTGCAGCCGGAGGTGTAGCGGACCGAGTCCTTGAAGGTCCAGTCGGCCTCGTTCAGCTGGTAGGCGAAGCCGTCGATCGAGCAGGAGTAGATCTTCTTCCAGTAGCCGGAGACGACCCGGATGTCCGCGCCCTGGGTGGGGTGGGTGTCGGAGATGGTCAACGGGGATATCCCGTACCGGGACTTGATCGAGGCGTAGCTGGTGTTCAGCTGGTAGATCGACACGTCGGTGTCGGTCATGGCGCCGTAGACCACCTTGGTGGCGCGCAGCGTGCCGAGGCTGCCGCCGGTGGCGCTCAGCAGGGTGAAGGTGCGGCTGGAGGGCTGGTTGAGCACCACCTCGCCGGGGCCGGGCATGCCCGACTCCAGGCAGTGGCCGTTGGAGAGGACGAGGGCCGGGTCGCTCGCGGCCGAGCCGGGCACCCGCACCAGTGAGCCGGAGCAGTTGCTGAGCGCGACCGTCCCGGCGAAGTTGACGGCGACCCTGGGGGCCGCCTTGGTGTCGGCGGCCTGGGCGCCGATGGCCTGGGCGCCGACGGCCTGCGCACCGATGGCCTGGGCGCTGACGGCCTGTGTGCTGACGGCGGGGGCCGTCGGGGCGGCGGCCTGGGCCGGGAGGGCACCGGCGAGGGCGGTGGCCCCGGCGACCAGGACCGTGGCGAGCATGCCTATGAGCGGCTTCTTCATGAGAGAACCTCTCGGTGTGGGGGTCCACCAAAGCTGTCGCGGACATGACTTACTGTCAAGGGTCAAAACCAGCCCAAGGGAACACCCCGAGGTCAACCCCCATCGGCCGTCGAACGGCTGATCCCGTCAACCAGGCCCGAGACCCCGCCCCGCCCCGTAGGGTGGCCACATCGGCCAGGTGAAAACAGGGGGCATGAGTGGGTACCGAGATCCGCAGCGACGCACGGAGCGACGCGCAGCAGGCGTCGACGCCCGCCGGAACGGGCGGACGGCTGCTCGCGGTGAGCGACCTGCACATCTCCTACCAGGAGAACCGCGAGCTGGTGCAGAAGCTCGAACCCACCCACCCCGACGACTGGTTGATCGTCGCCGGGGACGTCGCCGAGCTCACCACCAGCATCGAGTGGGCACTGGGCCTGCTGGCCGAGCGCTTCTCCCGCGTGGTGTGGGCGCCCGGCAACCACGAGCTGTGGACCCACCCCGACGACCCGGTCCAGCTCCGCGGCGTGGCCCGCTACGACCACCTGGTGGAGCTCTGCCGCGACCTCGGCGTCATCACCCCCGAGGACCCGTACCCGGTCTGGCGGGGAGCCGGCGGCCCCGTCCGCATCGCCCCGCTCTTCCTCCTGTACGACTACTCCTTCCGCGCACCGGGCACGACCACCAAGGAGGAGTCCCTGGCGGCCGCCTACGCCAGCGGCATCGTCTGCGCGGACGAGCGGATGATCCACCCGGAGCCGTTCCCGGACCTCGACTCCTGGTGTCGCGAGCGCGTCCGGCTGACCGCGGAGCGGCTCGCGGCCTGCGACCCGGACATCCCGCTGGTCCTCGTCAACCACTACCCGCTGGTCCGCCACCCCACCGAGATCCTCTGGTACCCCGAGTTCGCCCAGTGGTGCGGCACCGAGCTGACCGCCGACTGGCACCGCCGCTTCAACACCGCCGCGATGATCTACGGCCACCTGCACATCCCGCGCAGGACCAACTACGACGGCGTCCCCTTCGAGGAGGTCTCGCTCGGCTACCCGCGCGAGTGGCGCAAGCGCGGGCTGCCCGACCCGATCCTGCGGGAGGTGCCCCTGCGGGCCGCGCGCTGACGGCCCGTCTCCCCGGCGCCGACGCCGTCGTCGGCGGCTCCGACGGCGGCGGCACCGACGGCGTTCGGGCGTACTCCCGACCGGAGTACGCCCGAACCGGACCGGCCGCGGGCCCTCAGCTCTCGGCGGCCGCCGACCGCGCCTTCTCCTCCGCCTCCTCGAACGTCGCCGAAGGCTCCGGCCGCGCCAGCGTGACCGACAGCTCGCCGTCGCTCACGTCCGCGATCAGGGTGTCCCCCTCCCGCACGGTGCCGTCCAGCAGCAGGTTGGAGATCCGGTTGTCCAGCTCCGACTGGATCGTCCGGCGCAGCGGCCGGGCCCCGAACTCCGGCTGGTAGCCGCGGTTGACCAGGTACTCCTTGGCCGCCTCGGTGACCTCCAGCCGCACGTTCTGCGCGCGCAGCCGGCGTCGGCTGCGCTCCAGCAGCAGGTCGACCACCGACAGCAGGTCCTTGCGGGTGAGCGCGTGGAAGACGATCACCTCGTCGATCCGGTTGAGGAACTCCGGCCGGAACTGCCGGCGAAGGTCCCGCATCAGGTCGTCCCGGATCTCGTCGACGTTCCCGGCGTGGTCCAGGATCCGCTGCGAGCCGATGTTGCTGGTCATGATCACCACGGTGTTGCGGAAGTCGACCGTACGCCCCTGGGAGTCGGTCAGCCGCCCGTCGTCCAGCACCTGGAGCAGCAGGTTGAAGACGTCCGGGTGCGCCTTCTCCACCTCGTCGAAGAGCAGCACGCTGTACGGCTTGCGGCGCACCGCCTCGGTCAGCTGACCGGCCTCCTCGTAGCCGACGTACCCGGGCGGGGAGCCGACCAGCCGGGAGACGGTGTGCTTCTCCTGGAACTCGCTCATGTCGAAGCGGATCATCCGGTCCGGGTCGCCGAACAGCAGCGCGGCCAGCGCCTTGGCCAGCTCGGTCTTGCCGACGCCGGTCGGGCCGAGGAAGAGGAAGGAGCCGGTCGGCCGCTCCGGGTCACCCATCCCGGCCCGACCGCGGCGCACCGCCTGGGCGACGGCGGTGACCGCCTCGTCCTGGCCGATCACCTTCTCGTGCAGGTGCTCCTCCAGCTTGAGCAGCCGCTCCTTCTCGGTCGCGTTCAGCTCCGCGACCGGGATGCCGGTCCGGGAGGACAGCACCTGCGCAATGTCGTCGGCCGTCACGTCGACGACCTCCTCGCGGGACTCGGCGATCGCCGCCAGCTCGTCCTCGGTCTGCCGCAGCTCGGTCTTCAGGTTGGCGGCCCGCACGAACTCCTCGTCCGCGACGGCCTCGTCCAACTCCCGCCTGAGCTTGGTGATCCGGTCCTGCACACCGCTCGCCTCGGTGGAGCCGCTCAGGCTGCGCAGTCGCACCCGCGCACCGGCCTGGTCCAGCAGGTCGATCGCCTTGTCGGGCAGGAAGCGGTCGCTGACGTACCGGTCGGAGAGCGTCGCGGCCGCGTCCAGCGCCTCGTCGCTGAACCGCACCTGGTGGTGCGCCTCGTACGCGTCGCGCAGCCCCTGGAGGATCTCGATCGTCTCCTCGACGCTCGGCTCGGGCACCAGCACCGGCTGGAAGCGCCGCTCCAGCGCGGCGTCCTTCTCCACGTGCTTGCGGTACTCGTCCAGCGTGGTCGCGCCGACCACGCTCAACTCGCCGCGTGCCAGCGCCGGTTTGAGGATGTTACCGGCGTCCATCGAGCCCTCGCCGCCAGCGCCCGCGCCGACCACGGTGTGCAGCTCGTCCAGGAACAGGATCACGCTCTTCTCGGCCGCGGTGACCTCGTCGATCACCTTCTTCAACCGCTCCTCGAACTCGCCCCGGTACTTGGAGCCGGCCACCAGCGCGGTCAGGTCGAGGGTGACCACCCGCTTCTCCCTGAGGCTCTGCGGCACGTCCCCGGAGACGATCCGCTGGGCCAGGCCCTCGACGATCGCGGTCTTGCCGACGCCCGGCTCGCCGATCAGCACCGGGTTGTTCTTGGTCCGCCGGGAGAGGATCTCGACGGTCTGCTCGATCTCCATGGCCCGCCCGACCACCGGGTCCAGCCGGCCCGAGCGCGCCGCCTCGGTGAGGTCCTGCCCGTACTCGTCCAGCGTCGGCGTCTCGCTCGGGTGCGCGCCCGTGCTGCTGCGCTCGCCGCCGGTGCCGCGCCCCTCCAGCACCGACTTCAGCGCCTCCTGCGAGGGCGCCGCGTTGCGCAGCGCCACGCCCGCGCCCGAACGCTCCTGGTCCAGCAGCGCGCCGAGGATGTGCTCGGGGCCGATGTACGAGGCGCCGACCTCCTGCGAGCGGGCGTGCGCGGCGAGCAGCGCGCGCTTGGCCGACGGGGTGAGCGCGGGCCGCCCGTCCAGCGACTCCGCGTTCCCGGACGGCAGGGCGTGCTCCAGGTCCTCGGAGAGCCGGTCCGGGTCGATGCCCGCCCGCTCCAGCATCCGGCGCGAGGGCTCCACCCGGGTGGCCGCCCAGGCGAGGTGCGCGGTGTCGAGGTCGCTGCTGCCGTCCTCGGCCGCGCGCTGCGCGGCGAGCGCCAGCAGCTCCTGCGAGGACTCGCTGAGCAACCGCCCGATCGGCACCCGCTGCACGGCGGGCGGGGAGGCCAGTGGGCTCATCCCGAAGAACCGGCTGAGCAGGTCGGAGAACGGGTCGTTCGATCCGAACGGGGGCATGGTCACGGCGGTTCACCTCTCCCAAGCGGTTTGCAGCCACACAAACACAGGCCGCGCCCCCGCGCCTCCCGAGCGAACCGGCCCGGGCACGTCACCCGGTGGGCCCGGGCGCGTCACCCGGTGAGCCCGGGCACGTCACCCGGTGAGCCCGGGCACGTCACCCGGTGAGCCGGTTCAGCAGCACGCCGCCGCTGTACGTCACCGCCATCGCCAGCAGCCCGCCCGCGACGTTGCGCCCCACCGCCCGCACCGGACCGGCCCCGCCCAGCCGGGCGCTCGTCCAGCCCGAGAGGATCAGCGCGACCACCACCGCGACCACCGTCACCGGCAGCCGCCAGGTCTCCGGCGGCAGCATGACCGCCAGCAGCGGCACCAGGGCGCCCAGTGTGAACGCCGCCGCACTGGCCAGCGCGGCCTCCCAGGGGTTGGTCAACGCCTCGGGGTCGATGCCGAGTTCGGTCTGCGCGTGGGCCGCCAGCGCGTCCCGCTCGGTCAGTGCGGACGCCACCTCCCGGGCCAGGCCGTCGGTCAGCCCGCTGTCCCGGTAGTAGTCGGTCAGCTCGTCGAGTTCCCCCTCCGGGTCCTCCGTCAGCTCCCGCCGCTCCTTCGCCAACGCGGCCCGCTCGGTGTCCCGTTGGGTGCTGACCGACACGTACTCGCCGACCGCCATCGACATCGCCCCGGCCAGCAGCCCGGCCACCCCCGCCGCGAGCAGTGCCGTACGGGAGCCGGCCGCGCCCGCCACGCCGGTCACGATCCCGGCCGTCGACACCACACCGTCGTTGGCGCCCAGGACGGCGGCCCGCAGCCAGTTCAACCGCGTCGACAGCTCCGCCCGGGTCTCCCCCATCTGC
>NZ_JAFLNG010000143.1 GCF_017427025.1 Streptomyces sp. FH025 | reverse complement strand
GGTGCCGTGCACCGGGGCGTCGGCGCCGGGCCCGCCGAGCGGGGCCAGGTCGATCTGCACCCCGCAGTCGGCGAGCGCGTCCAGCTCGCGGGCGGTGGCGTCGTCGGCGGTGGCCTGCTCGTCGGTGACCAGCCGGGTGATGGTCTCGGTGGCGACGGTCTGGAACATGCCGGCCGCGCCGAGCTTGGTGTGGTCGGCGAGGACGATGACCTCGGCGGCCGCCAGCACCATTGCCCGGTCCACGCTCGCGGACAGCATGTTCGCGGTCGACAGCCCGCGTTCGGCGGTCAGACCGCTGCCGGAGATGAAGGCCTTGTTGACCCTCAGCCCCTGCAACGACTGCTCGGCCCCGCTGCCCACCAACGCGTAGTTGGAGCCGCGCAGGGTGCCACCGGTCACCACCACCTCGACCCGGTTGGCGTGTGCCAGGGCCTGGGCGACCAGCAGCGAGTTGGTGACCACCGTCAGGCCGGGCACCCTGGCCAGCCGGCGGGCCAGCTCCTGGGTGGTGGTGCCGGCGCCGACCACCACCGCGTCGCCCTCCTCCACCAGGGAGGCGGCGAGGTCCGCGATGGCGCTCTTCTCCGCCGCGGACAGGTGGGTCTTCTGCGGGTACCCGGGTTCGCGGCTGAAGCCGCCGGGGAGCACCGCGCCGCCGTGTCGGCGGTCGAGGAGCCCTTCTGCCTCCAGCGCCCGCACGTCGCGGCGCACGGTCACTTCGGAGGTCTGGACGACGCGGGCCAACTCCCGGAGCGAGACGGCTCCGTTGGCGCGCACCATTTCGAGGATCAACTGGCGACGTTCTGCTGCAAACACAGAACCGACGGTAACCTGCGTGACCGTCTGCTTTCATGCGTTTGCAGCTGGTAGCGGGAAATGCTCACGCACGTGCGGCGCGTGACCGTACAATACGCGCCGTCAATAACCCGGAACTGCGCCCGCCGTCCGGGTGACGATCACTCCTGCCCGAACGGACGCGAAAGGGCGGCCGCCGATCGGCAGCCGCCCTCAACTGTGCGTCTTGAGCTCAGGATTCGCCCTCGGCCCGCTTGCGGATGTGCAGCTGCCGGGCGGCCTCGGCGGTCGAGCCGGAGACCGACGGGTAGACGGTGAAGGCGCTGGCCACCTGTTCGACGGTCAGATTGGCGTCCACCGCGAGCGAGATCGAGTGGATCAGCTCGCTGGCGCGCGGGGCGACGACCACGCCGCCGACCACGATGCCGGTGCCCGGGCGGCAGAACAGCTTCACGAAGCCGTCCCGGATGCCCTGCATCTTCGCCCGCGGGTTGCCGCGCAGCGGCAGCTTGACCTCGACCGCGTCCATCTTGCCGCACTCCACGTCGGCGGCGGTGTAGCCGACGGTGGCGATCTCCGGGTCGGTGAAGACGTTGGAGGCCACGGTCTTGAGGTTCAGCGGCTGCACCGCGTCGCCCAGCGCGTGGTACATCGCGATCCGGCCCTGCATGGCCGCCACCGAGGCGAGCATGAAGACGCCGGTGCAGTCGCCGGCCGCGTACACGCCCGGGGCGCTGGTGCGGGAGACCCGGTCGACCTGGACCTGGCCCCAGTCGTTGAGCTTGACCCCGGCCTCCTCCAGGCCCATCTCGGCCGTGTTGGGGATCGAGCCGACCGCCATCAGGCAGTGCGTGCCCTCGACCACCGTGCCGTCGGCGAGGATCACCTCGACCCGGTCGCCGATCCGCTTGGCGCTCTGGGCGCGCGAGCGGCTCATCACATTCATGCCGCGGCGGCGGAAGACGTCCTCCAGCACCTCGGCGGCGTCCGGGTCCTCGCCCGGCAGCACCCGGTCGCGGCTGGACACCAGGGTCACCTTGGAGCCGAGCGCCTGGTACGCGCCGGCGAACTCGGCGCCGGTCACACCGGAGCCGACCACGATCAGCTCGCGGGGCAGCTCCTCCAGGTCGTACACCTGGGTCCAGGTGAGGATCCGCTCGCCGTCCGGCTGGGCGTCCGGCAGCTCGCGCGGGTGGGCCCCGGTGGCGATCAGCACGGCGTCGGCGCGCAGCGACTGCACGGTGCCGTCGGGGGCGTCCACCAGCACCTCGCGGGAGCCGTCCACGGCCTGCCCGCCGGCGCCGAGCCGGCCGCGGCCGCGCAGCACGGTGACCCCGGCGCGGGTGACGGACTGGGTGATGTCGTGGGACTGCGCGATCGCCAGGCGCTTCACACGGCGGTTGATCTTGCCCAGATCCACGCCGATGACCTTGTCCCGCTCCTCCGCGGGCCCGTCCTGGGCGACGGTGATGCCCAGTTCCTCGTACGAGCTGTCGAAGGTGGTCATCACCTCCGCGGTCGCGATCAGGGTCTTCGACGGCACGCAGTCCGTGAGCACCGCCGATCCGCCCAGACCGTCGCGGTCGACGACGGTCACCTCCGCGCCGAGCTGTGCGGCGACCAGGGCCGCCTCATAGCCGCCGGGTCCGCCACCGATGATCACGATCCGAGTCACGCCCCCATTGTCCCGCACGCCGAGAGCACCGCCACGCCGGGGTCCGGGCTCGGCGTACCTCCGGCCAGTCGCCCTGACCGCGGACCGACCGGGCTACGCTGGCCCCCATGCCCCTTTACGCCGCGTATGCCACCAACCTCGATGCCCGGCAGATGACCCGCCGAGCCCCGCACTCCCCGCTGCGCGGCACGGGGTGGCTGGACGGCTGGCGGCTCACCTTCGGCGGCGAACAGCTCGGCTGGGAGGGCTCGCTGGCCACCGTCGTCGAGGACGAGAAGGAGCGGGTCTTCGTCTCGCTCTACGACATCGCGCCGATGGACGAGGAGGGCCTGGACCGCTGGGAGGGCGTCCAGCTCGGCATCTACCGCAAGATCAAGCTGCGCGCGCAGACCCTGGACGGCGACATCCCGGTCTGGACGTACGTGCTCAACGACTACGAGGGCGGCCTGCCCGCGGCCCGCTACCTCGGCCTGATCGCCGACGCCGCGGAGAGCGCCGGCGCCCCGCACGACTACGTGCTGGACCTGCGCCGCCGCCCCTGCTGACCCGCCTCCCAGCTCCGTACGGTCTCCGCCAGCACCCCCGCCACGGCCGCGCGCCGGGCCGGGTCGGCGCGCACCCCGTACACCAGCTCGACGTGCAGCCACGGCACCCCGAGCCCGGCCGCGAACCGGCCCGCCACGTTGGTGGCGCCCGTCAGCCGCACGCCCGGCTCCCGCCAGGCCCGGCGGACCGCGAGACCGGCCCGGCCGAGCCCCTCGGCGGTCAGCTCGGCGGCCGGGCCCGGCCGCCCGGCGCCGCTGGAGACCACCGCGTCCCACCCGGGCAGACTGGCCGCGCCGAAGCCGTGCACCTGGAGGCCGGGCAGGCCGCGCCCGGTGAGCGCCTCGACCACGGCGGCGAAGGCGGTGTCCCTGCGGTGCGCGACGTCCGCGCGGCCGTCCGCCCCGGCCCGGCGGTGCGCCCCGGCGAGCACCAGCACGCCGCCCGGCACGGCCCGGAACAGCTCCACCCCGAGCGCCTCGGTGCGCAGGTCCGAGGCCGGGTGGGGCACCTGCACGGACCAGGTTGGCCGCTCCGAGAGGTCCAGGTAGATCCGGCCCCAGCCTCGGCCGTCCCCGGTGCCGCCGTCGGTGGCGTCGGTGGCGTCGCCGCCGGTGTCGTCGGCTGCGGCGGCGATCTCGGCGACCCGGCGGCCGGTCACCGCCTCGGCGAACTCGGCGATCCGGTACCCGACCCGGGCCAGCGCCCGTTCGGCCTCCCCGGTCCGGCCGTCCAGCACACCCAGCACGCCGTCGGCCACCGCCCGGCGCTGCGCCTGGTCCGGCGGGGTGTAGTGGCCGCTCGGGAAGAAGTCCGCGGTGAACGCGTCCACCCGGGCCGCCAGATCCACCGGCCCTGGCCCGGGCCCGGTCGGCGCCGGAAGCGGCGGGTGTCGTCTGTCCTCGTTGCCCATGGCGGTCGAACCTGTCCTGCGGCGTGAGTCGGAGCGGCCGACGGCGGACCGGCCCCGACCGCCACCGTACCGCCGCCGCACCCGGCCGGCTTCTCGGAGCCGGACGACGACGGC
Organism: Streptomyces sp. FH025; assembly: GCF_017427025.1. Taxonomy (GTDB): domain Bacteria; phylum Actinomycetota; class Actinomycetes; order Streptomycetales; family Streptomycetaceae; genus Kitasatospora. The sequence continues at coordinate 9,350 of NZ_JAFLNG010000143.1, read as the reverse complement.
ACGTGCACGAAAGAGCCTCCCGGAGGGACGGGCTCCGCACGGCGTCCCGGTCGTGTGCGATCCGACGGCCCGCTCACCCGGAAAGCGCCACCGAGCTGTGTTTCCGGGTCAACCGGGTAACGATCCGGCATGCCGCGGCAGTTTTTCTACGCGCGTAGCCGAAACCCGTCTATCCTCGGACGCGTGAACGCTTCTCCTCAGTCGGTCGTCTCCGCCGACCCCTACGCCGCCGCCCAGGCCGCCGCCGAGCGCCTGCGCGAGCTGACCGGTGCCGAGCGGCACGACGTCGCCCTGGTGATGGGCTCCGGCTGGGTGCCGGCCGCCGACGCCCTGGGCGAGACCGTGGCCGAGTTCCCGGTCACCGACCTCCCGGGCTTCCCCGCCCCCGCCGTCGCCGGCCACGCCGGCAAGATCCGCTCGGTGAAGATCGGCGACAAGCGCGCCCTGATCTTCCTCGGCCGCAACCACTACTACGAGGGCCACGGCGTGGCCACCGTCGTCCACGGCGTGCGCACCGCCGCCGCGGCCGGCTGCGGCATCATCGTCCTGACCAACGGCTGCGGCGGCCTGCGCCACGGCTGGACGCCCGGCCAGCCGGTCCTGATCAGCGACCACATCAACCTGACCGGGGACTCCCCGATCGTCGGCGCCAACTTCGTCGACCTCACCGACCTGTACTCCAAGCGCCTGCGCGAGCTCTGCCGCGAGGTCGACCCGTCCCTGGACGAGGCCGTCTACGTGCAGTTCCGCGGCCCGCACTACGAGACCCCGGCCGAGGTCAACATGGCCCGGGTGATCGGCGGCGAGCTGGTCGGCATGTCCACCACCCTGGAGGCCATCGCCGCCCGCGAGGCCGGCTCCGAGGTGCTCGGCATCTCCCTGGTCACCAACCTGGCGGCCGGCATGACCGGCGAGCCGCTCAACCACGAAGAGGTGCTGGAGGCCGGCAAGGCCTCCGCCGAGCGCATGGGCGAGCTGCTGGCGAAGGTCCTGGAGCGGATCTGACGCCCCGCCGGGCACGCGATCATGAGCGACGGGGCCCGCTGGCGGCGTGATCCACTGATCACGTCCGCCCGCGGGCCCCGTCCGCGTCCGCGCCCCTTCCCCGCGGAAGCCCCCGGCGCGAACACCCCAGGCACGAGAACCCCTGGCGCGAACACCCCTGGCCTCCTCGGCGGCCCACCTTGCGGAACCCTCCGGCCGACCCACCGACGCACTTCCCACTGGAGCTGGCACCCATGACGCAGGCACCCACCACCGACCTCCTCGCCCGGGCCCGGACCTGGCTGGCCGAGGACCCCGACCCGCAGACCCGCGAGGAGCTGACCGCCCTGCTGGCCCGGGCCGAGGGCCCGGAGGCCGAGACGGACGGCAAGCTCGCCTGGGCCGACCTCGCCGAGCGCTTCTCCGGCCGCCTCCAGTTCGGCACCGCCGGCCTGCGCGGCGAGCTCGGCGCCGGCCCGATGCGGATGAACCGCGCCGTGGTGATCCGGGCCGCCGCCGGCCTGGTCGCGTACGTCCGGAAGCAGAACCTGGGCGACCTGGTCGTGATCGGCTACGACGCCCGGCACAAGTCGTACGACTTCGCCCGCGACACCGCCGCCGTGGTGGTCGCGGCCGGCCTGCGCGCCGCGCTGCTGCCGCGCCCGCTGCCGACCCCCGTCCTCGCCTTCGCCATCCGCCACCTGGGCGCGGCCGCCGGCGTGACCGTCACCGCCAGCCACAACCCGCCGCAGGACAACGGCTACAAGGTCTACCTGGGCGACGGCTCGCAGATCGTCCCGCCGGCCGACGCCGGGATCGCCGCCGAGATCGACGCGATCGGCTCCCTGGACGACGTCCGGCGCGCCGAGGAGGGCTGGGAGGTGCTCGGCGAAGAGGTCGTCGAGGCCTACCTGAACCGGGCCGTCTCCATCCTCGACGAGCACGGCCCGCGCGAGCTGGAGGTCGTCTACACCCCGATGCACGGCGTCGGCCGCGACACCCTGGTCGCCGCCTTCCGCCGGGCCGGCTTCCCCGCGCCCACCGTGGTCGCCGAGCAGGCCGAGCCCGACCCGGACTTCCCGACCGTGGCCTTCCCCAACCCGGAGGAGCCGGGGGCGATGGACCTCGCCTTCCGCGCCGCCGCCACGGTCGGCCCCGACATCGTGATCGCCAACGACCCGGACGCCGACCGCTGCGCGGTGGCCGTCCCCGCCAACGGCAACGCCGCGGGCAGCGGGGCCGGCGCCGCCCGCTGGCGGATGCTGCGCGGCGACGAGGTCGGTGCGCTGCTCGGCGCCGCCCTGGTCGCCAAGAGGGCCGAGGGCACCTTCGCCACCACCATCGTCTCCGCCACCCTGCTCGGCCGGATCGCCGAGGCCGCGGGCCTGGGCTACGCCGAGACGCTGACCGGCTTCAAGTGGATCTCCCGCACCGAGGGCCTGCGCTACGGCTACGAGGAGGCGCTCGGCTACTGCGTCGACCCGCAGGGCGTCCGGGACAAGGACGGCATCACCGCAGCCCTGCTGGTCGCCGAGCTCGCCGCCACCCTCAAGAAGTCCGGCCGCACCCTGACCGACCTGCTGGACGACCTGGCGCTGGAGCACGGCCTGCACGCCACCGACCAGCTGTCCGTCCGGGTCCAGGACCTCTCGCTGATCGCCGACGCCATGCGGCGCCTGCGCGAGCAGCCGCCGACCGCCCTGGCCGGGCTGACCGTCACCCGCGCCGACGACCTGTCGGCCGGCTCGGCCGAGCTGCCGCCCACCGACGGCCTGCGCTACTACCTGTCCGGCGAGTCCGTCCGCTCCGCCCGCATCGTGGTCCGCCCCTCCGGCACCGAGCCCAAGCTCAAGTGCTACCTGGAGGTCGTCCTCCCGGTCGCCACCGCCGCCGACCTCGCCCCCGTCAGGGAGCGGGCCGCCGAACTCCTCGCCGCGCTCAAGCGCGACCTCGCCGAGGCCGCCGGCATCTGACCCGCCCGCACGCCGAAGGGCCCCGCCGGTCGCCGGCGGGGCCCTTCGCGTACGTCCGTCAGACCGCGATGACGGTGATCAGCGCGACCAGTCCCACCAGGGTGGGCGCGATGACCCACCAGCACCAGCGCACCACGACCGGACCGGCCGCGTCGGCGTGGGAGGCGTTGCGCTCCGCCATCTGCTGGAGGACGTCGGTCACCTGGTCGGACCAGGCGCGGGTGGGGTCGGACGAGCCGTGGACGACCGGGTTGGTCCGGGAGGCCAGGCCCAGCCCCAGCCCGGTCCGGGAGGCGTGCTCGGCGTTGCCGCGGCTCTGCGCGCGGGTGGCCCGCTTGCGCTGGCGCATCGACACCGGCACCGCCCACACCTGGTACTTCTTCTCACCCGCGAGCAGTTCGACCGAGTAGCCCGCCCGCAGGGCGTCCACCGAGGCCCAGGGGGCGGTGATGGTCCGCCAGGGGTTGCGCACCACCAGGCGGCGGCGGTCGGCCCGCACCACCGGGCGCAGCGTGTAGGCGATCACAGGGAAGGCGAACACCGGCACCGCCGCCAGCGCGACGTACGGGGTCTTGCCGCTCCCGCTGAACACCGCGTCGCCGATCAGCCAGGCGGCGACGGCCAGCAGCAGCACTCCGGAGATCGCACCGGGGACGGAGCGGTACACGCGGTCCGCGTACTCGGGATCCCCGTCTGGGGCGGCCGAGCCCTGGTGGGGCTTGCCGTCGGATTCGGTCATGGCGTCGATTCTGCCCCATGCCCCTCACCGACAGGTCTCGGTCCGGCATCGAAAGGTGGGCACCCTAGCGGACGACTACGCGCGTAGATATGCTGCTCTGGTGACTATGTCCACTGTTGCAGCCAATGCCCTCCCCCAGCCTGGCGGCCGGGAGGTGCCCCCAGGCGTTGCGGGCAGCGGCCTCGCGGACGTTGCGGCGTCCGAGGCCTCGCTCCGCCGCTTCCTGCACGGCCTGCCCGGCGTCGACCAGGTCGGCCTGGAGGCGCGTGCCGCCGCCCTCGGTACCCGCTCGATCAAGACCACGGCGAAGGCCTACGCCATCGACCTGGCGATCTCCATGATCGACCTGACCACGCTGGAGGGCGCGGACACGGTCGGCAAGGTGCGCGCCCTGTGCGCCAAGGGCAGGACCCCCGACCCGACCGACCCGACCACCCCGCGCGTCGCCGCCATCTGCGTCTACCCGGACATGGTCGCCACCGCGAAGGACGCCCTGCGCGGCACCGACATCCAGGTCGCCTCCGTGGCCACCGCCTTCCCGGCCGGCCGCGCCGCCCTCCCGGTCAAGCTCGCCGACACCGCCGACGCGGTGGCCGCGGGCGCCGACGAGATCGACATGGTGATCGACCGCGGCGCCTTCCTCTCCGGCCGCTACCTCGACGTCTTCAACGAGATCGTCGCGGTCAAGGAGGCCTGCAAGCGCCCCGACGGCAGCTCGGCCCACCTCAAGGTGATCTTCGAGACCGGCGAGCTCCAGACCTACGACAACGTGCGCCGCGTCTCCTGGCTGGCGATGCTGGCCGGCGCCGACTTCATCAAGACCTCCACCGGCAAGGTCGCCGTCAACGCGACCCCGCCGGTCACCCTGCTGATGCTGGAGGCGGTCCGCGACTTCCGCGCGGCCACCGGCGTCCAGGTCGGCGTGAAGCCCGCCGGCGGCATCCGCACCACCAAGGACGCCCTCAAGTACCTGGTGATGGTCAACGAGACCCTCGGCGACGACTGGCTGAGCCCGCACTGGTTCCGCTTCGGCGCGTCCAGCCTGCTCAACGACCTGCTGATGCAGCGCCAGAAGCTCGCCACCGGACGCTACTCCGGTCCCGACTACGTGACGGTGGACTGATCACCATGGCCAAGAAGAAGAACACCGAGCAGCCCGCGGCCAAGCCCGCCGGCGGCCTGTTCACCTACGCCCCGGCCCCCGAGTCCCCCGCCGCCGCGGGCGACATCGCCTCCTCCTACGGCCACTTCATCGGCGGCGAGTTCGTCGACTCCTCCGGCAGCGAGGCGCTGAAGACGGTCAACCCGGCCACCGAGCAGGTGCTCGCCGAGTTCGCCCGGGGCACCGAGGAGGACGTGGACCGCGCGGTCGCCGCCGCCCGCAAGGCCTTCGCCGACTGGTCGGCGCTGCCGGGCAGCGAGCGCGCCAAGTACCTGTTCCGGATCGCCCGGATCATCCAGGAGCGCGGCCGCGAGCTGGCCGTTCTGGAGTCGATCGACAACGGCAAGCCGATCCGCGAGACCCGCGACTTCGACATCCCGACCGTCGCCGCGTGGTTCTTCTACTACGCGGGCTGGGCGGACAAGCTGGACTACGCGGGCTTCGGCCCCAACCCGCGCCCGCTGGGCGTGGCCGGCCAGGTCATCCCGTGGAACTTCCCGCTGATGATGCTGGCGTGGAAGATCGCGCCCGCGCTGGCGACCGGCAACACGGTCGTCCTGAAGCCGGCCGAGACCACCCCGCTGACGGCCCTGCGCTTCGCCGAGATCTGCCGCCAGGCCGGTCTGCCGAAGGGCGTCGTCAACATCGTCACCGGTGACGGCCGCACCGGCGCCGCGCTGACCGCCCACCCGGACGTCAACAAGGTCGCCTTCACCGGCTCCACCCCGGTCGGCCGGGCGATCGCCCGGCAGCTGGCCGGCAGCCGCAAGAAGCTGTCGCTGGAGCTCGGCGGCAAGGCCGCGAACATCGTCTTCGACGACGCGCCGATCGACCAGGCGGTCGAGGGCATCGTCAACGGCATCTTCTTCAACCAGGGCCACGTCTGCTGCGCCGGTTCGCGCCTGCTGGTCCAGGAGTCGGTCCAGGACGAGGTGCTGGACGCCCTGAAGCGCCGGATGGCCACCCTGCGGGTCGGCGACCCGCTGGACAAGAACACCGACATCGGCGCCATCAACTCGGCCGCCCAGCTGGCCCGGATCACCGAGCTGGCCGAGGCCGGCGAGGCCGAGGGCGCCGACCGCTGGTCGCCGGAGTGCGAACTCCCGGGCACCGGCTTCTGGTTCAAGCCGACGCTGTTCACCGGCGTCAGCCAGGCCCACCGGATCGCCCAGGAGGAGATCTTCGGCCCGGTGCTGTCGGTGCTGACCTTCCGCACCCCCGCCGAGGCGGTCGAGAAGGCCAACAACACGCCGTACGGCCTCTCCGCCGGCATCTGGACGGAGAAGGGCTCGCGCATCCTCTGGATGGCCGACAGGCTCAAGGCCGGCGTGGTCTGGGCCAACACCTTCAACAAGTTCGACCCGACCTCGCCGTTCGGCGGTTACAAAGAGTCGGGCTACGGCCGCGAGGGTGGCCGCCACGGTCTGGAGGCCTACCTCGATGTCTGATGTCGCAACGCGTCTTGACGTCCTCAAGACCTACAAGCTGTACGTCGGCGGGAAGTTCCCGCGCTCCGAGAGCGGGCGGGTGTACGAGGTGACGAAGGCGACATCAACCGCTGACGCGGCGGGGAAGGGCCAGTGGCTCGCCAACGTCCCGCTGGGCACCCGCAAGGACGTCCGTGACGCCGTCCTGGCCGCCCGCAAGGCGGTCAAGGGCTGGGCCGGCACCACCGCGTACAACCGCGGCCAGGTGCTGTACCGGGTGGCCGAGATGCTGCAGGGCCGACGCGAGCAGTTCGCCGCCGAGGTGTCCGTCTCCGAGGGCATCGGCCCGAAGAAGGCCGCCGCGCTGGTGGACGCCGCGATCGACCGCTGGGTCTGGTACGCGGGCTGGACCGACAAGGTCGCCCAGATCGCGGGCAGTTCCAACCCGGTGGCCGGGCCGTACTTCAACCTCTCCACCCCGGAGCCGACCGGCGTGGTCGGGATCGTCGCCCCGCAGGCCGGTTACGGGCACTCGCTGCTCGGCCTGGTCTCGGTGATCGCCCCGGCGATCGCCACCGGCAACACGGTCGTGGTCGCGGCCGCCGCGGACGCCCCGCTGCCCGCGCTGTCGCTGGGCGAGGTGCTGGCCACCTCGGACGTCCCGGGCGGCGTGGTCAACATCATCTCGGGCCGGACGGCGGACATCGCCCCCACCCTGGCCTCGCACCAGGACGTCAACGCGCTGGACCTCACCGGGGCCATCGCGGCCGACGGCCCCGGCGCGGCGGCCGCGCTGGAGGCCGCCGCCGCGGATACCCTGAAGCGGGTGGTCCGTCCGGAGCTGGACCCGTTCGCCCAGGACTGGACCAATGCTCCCGGTACGGACCGGCTACTCTCGTTCCTGGAGACGAAGACGGTCTGGCACCCGATGGGGATCTGATCCCCCTCCGCCACCTCTGTCCCACGCTCCGCTCGACGGAACGACAGAACGAACAACTCCACAGACTGGCCGTCCCCCGTGCCCTCTCCCCCCCAGGGCCCGGACGGTCACCGGACGGACCCGCGCCTCTCCCCCCTGGCGCGGGTCCGTCGCATTTCCGTCGCGCGCGGCCCTCAGGAGGTCCGTGCAGAACGGTTTCGGCAACCGGCCGGGATGCGTCAGACTGGTGTCCCGTGAGTGACTCCCCCATGAACCCCGCACCGACGGCCCGCGCCCGGGTGATCCTGCTCTCCGGGCCCTCCGGATCGGGGAAGTCCTCGCTCGCCGAGCGCAGCGGCCTGCCGGTGCTCCAGCTGGACGACTTCTACAAGGACGGGGACGACCCGACCCTGCCGCGGCTGCCGGACGGCGCCGTGGACTGGGACTCCCCGCTCAGCTGGCACCGTGACCAGGCCGTCGCCGCCATCCGCGACCTGCACGAGCACGGCCGGGCCGAGGTGCCGGTGTACTCGATCCCGGACAACGGCCGGATCTCCACCCACGCCCTGGAGCTGGACGGCGCGGGCGCGTTCATCGCCGAGGGCATCTTCGCCGCCGAGATCGTCGCCGACTGCACCGCCGAGGGCCTGCTGGGCGACGCCCTGTGCCTGCGCAACGGCGCGCTCACCACGGCCTGGCGCCGACTGCGCCGGGACGTCCGGGAGGGCCGCAAGTCGCTGCCGGTGCTGCTGCGCCGGGGCCTGCGGCTGATGCGGGCCGAGCGGTCGATCGTCGGGCGGCAGGTCTCGCTCGGCTCGTACGCGTGCGCCGGGCCGGAGGCCGAGCGGCGGATCCGGACGGCGGCCCGGACCGGGCAGTACTCCACGGTCTGAACCGCCAAGCGCCGGAAAACCAATGACGAGGGGCCCGGTGCGTCTCCCCCGCACCGGGCCCTCGCCTTCCCGAACGGTCCTCGTCTCCCCACGGACACCGCTCCCCCGAGCCGGCGTCCCCTGGACCATGACCGTCCGCTACCCGTCCCCCGACGGGAGTCCCACCACCGCGCGTTACGCGACCAGCTCGCCGAACGCCCGGACGGTGTCGCCCGACTTGTTCAGGTGCTCGTCCTCGCGCAGCCGGCGCAGCGCGCGCCAGATGCTGCTCTTGACCGTGCCGACGCTGATCCCCAGCACGTCGGCGATCTCCGGGTCGGTCTTGCCCTCGTAGTACCGCAGCACCAGCATGGTCCGCTGGTTCTCCGGCAGCTTCGCCAGCGCCTGCCAGAGCACGGTGCGCAGCTCGGTGCCGCCCATCGCGTCCGTGTCGCCGGCCGTCTCCGGCAGCTCCTCGGTCGGGTACTCGTTGACCTTGCGGCGCCGCCAGGCGGAGATGTGCAGGTTGGTCATGGTGCGGCGCAGGTACCCGCCGACCGCGGCCTTGTCGGTGATCCGGCCCCAGGCCCGGTAGGTGCTGAAGAGCGCGCTCTGCAGCAGGTCCTCGGCCTCGTAGCGGTCACCGGTGAGGTGGTACGCCGTGGCGTACAGGGAGGCGCGGCGCTCGCGCACGTACGCGGTGAACTCCGTGATGTGGTCCTCCGCGACGGCCGGGTGCTCCCCCTGCGCGTCCCCCTGTCCCGCCTCGGTGGTGCGGGCCGGTGCGGGGTTCAGCCGCAGCAGCGTCGCACCGGCGGCCTCGCGGCCGGTCGGCTCCCCCGAACCGACCGTCCGCAGGCCGTTCCCCCGCGTTCCCCCGTTGCCCCCCGGGGCGTCCTTGCCCTCACCGCGGACGGGAAGGATCCCCCGCAGCGTGAGGGTGTTGGCGGAGTCGACCGCACTCCCCAGTCGGCCGATCCCGTACAGCTCCCCCGTCCTGCCGCCGCCGCTCACCCGGCGGGCGACAGGGTTTCCACCGGTGCTGTGCGCGCACCCCCGTACGGTCACGGCACCGGAGCTCTCCTCGGTCCTGGCCTCGTGCCGGGCCAGGTGGGCGGCGGCTGAGGAACGCGCGGTGCGGACAGCCGGGTTGGTCCGGGTCTGAAGCATGGCGTTCATCGTGCGCCCCCTGGGTCGGTACGAGCGGTTCCTGTTGCCGCCCTCCAGCCGGGCCGGGTGGCCCGCTGTCCTGCGGCGACACGGAAAATCCTGCC
>NZ_JAFLNG010000142.1 GCF_017427025.1 Streptomyces sp. FH025 | reverse complement strand
CGTCAGGGCCGCGCCCAGCACCGGCTACTCCAACGACCTCGCCGGGTGGATCGAGGAAGCCCGGGACATCCTGCGGGCGAACGGTGACCTCGTCCCCAGCGCGGCAGCGATCGAGCACCGCGTGATGGTCGAGTCCGGCGGCAACCCGGCCGCCGAGAACCACTGGGACTCCAACGAGGCGCTGTACGGCGGCACGTACGGCCTGCTTCAGACCATCCGCCCGACCTTCGACACGTACTCGCTGCCCGGCCACCGCGACATCCTCAACCCGGTGGACTCGATCATCGCCGGAGTCCGCTACGCCAACGCGACGTACGGCTCGTTCGAGGCGATCGCCTGGAACAGCGGTGGCTACTGATGGCCGACGACGAGCGCCTGGGCGGCGTGGTCATCGGGCCCCGCGAAATTTACGACACGCTGGTCGAGGTCAGAGAGGACGTCCGCTCGTTGGCCCAGAGCAGCGATGCGGTCGACCAGACACTCCGTGACCACGAAGACCGCGTCCGTGCCCTCGAACGCTGGCGCTACGGCGTCGTCGCCTCCGGACTCGCCGGAGGCACCGCACTCATCACCGATGTCGTCGCACGCCTGAAGGGCTGAACACCATCGAAGACCTGAAGACCTGGATCACCGAGAACCCCGTGCGAGCACGGTCGGCCATCGTCGCAGCGCTGACCGCGCTGGGCACCGTCGTGCCCAAGCTCGCCGGAATCCAGACCAACGAAGCCGTCATCGGCCTGCTGCTCGCCATAGCCACGATGGCCGCCGGCCACTCCGCGGGCAAGCGCGTCGTCACGCACGCCACCGACACGGCCAACTCCGAGGCCGCCCGCGCCGAAGCCCTTGCCGAGTGCTGCGCGTGCCCTCACGCGGACCCGGCTCCCACCGTGATCGGTGCGGACGGGATGAAGATCAAGCGATGATCCCGGCCCCGGCCTGCCTTCGGGCGGTCGGGGCCTTTCGTCGTTGTGCACGGGCCTGTGGTGGAATGGGAACAAGGGCGGACAAGCATTGGTTCCACAACACTCTGCCCGGCAACCTGGAGAGGACCCGATGCCCCCGAAGAAGAAGGCCGCGCCCGTCTGGCAGGCGTTCCCTGGCGCCCAAGAGGTCATGGACAGGGCCGTGCCACTGGTAGCGCCCGCGCAACAGTCGCGCGACTTCGGGCCGCTCGCCGCAGTGGTGTTCGAGACTGCTCTGATCTTCACCAACGCGGACGGGTTGCCAGACCTCCGGCGCGAGAGCTACGCCACCCGGCAGTGGATGTCCTCCCTTCTGGACGCGGCCGGAATTGTGGCACCCCCAATGTCTCCGCTCGACGTGCGAGAGGCTGTCAAGAAAGATCGACAGAGTCTCCTCCAGTCCATCCGCGAGGCGATCTCGCCGGTGCGGGTGAACTACGTCTACTCCTTGGATGAGCTGACGGACGAGCGGGCGCGCCTCTTCCCGAACCTCTCGTCTTCCGAGGAGATTTTCGCCTACTACAAGATCATCCCGAAGACCCAGCGAGAGATCCGGACCGCGAACTACCACCGCAAGGCAGCTCTCCAGAGCATCGGGGCGGCTGTGCTGGGTGCCGATGGGGAGGTTCCGCCGGGCCGCTGCGCCGAGGTGGTCCACAGTTTGCACCGCACCGTCGCGGCCCTGTCTCCGAAGGTCTTCGAGGAACTGTCACCCGAAGTCAAAGACCAGCTCCGCAAGGAACTCGCCGAGACCCGCGCGGCGCTACTCGCGCTGGAGTCCGCGCTGAGCTGACGCCAACACCCCCAGGCCCCACCTTCCCCATCCCGGGGAGGGCGGGGCCTTTTCGCGTTTCGGGGTCTGCCGACCTGGTGTTAACCGGGGTGCCTCAACCATGGCGAAGGAGTGTGCCGACATGAAGAACATCGCACTGATCGGCCGGGCCCGATCGGGCAAGGACACGGCCGCCTCGGTGCTGCGCGAGCACGGGTACGTCCGGCTCGCGCTGGCCGACCCGCTCAAGCAGATGGCGTACGACATCGACCCCGTGGTGGGCACCGAGCTGTTGGGTGTGAACGCCCCGGCCCCTGTCCACCTGGCCGACGCGGTGGACCGCTACGGCTGGGAAGCCGTGAAAGACCGGTTCCCGCAAGCGCGGCGATTCTTGCAGCGGCTTGGCACGGAGGGCGTCCGCCGGCACGTCGACCCGGACTTCTGGATCGGCCGCTGCCTTCGGGCCGCCGCTGCCGTACGGGGCCCGGTCGTCGTGAGCGACGTCCGCTTCGTGAACGAGGTGGACGTGCTGCGCGCTGCTGGATTCGCGGTCTGGTTCATCGACCGGGGTGCTCCGGACGGCGACCACCCCAGCGAGCAACTGGGGCCGGAGCATGCCGATCTCGTCATCCCAAACACCGGCTCCCTTGCCGACTTCCACGCCCGAATCCGCGAAGCCCTGGAGGCCCGATGACCCTGCGCGACCGCTTCGACGCGATCGACCGCACCGCGACCGCGATCGAGAACATCGTGTTCGTCTATACCCCGTTCCCCGATCTGATTCCCGCCGAGGAACGCGAGGCCGACGAACAGGCGGCCATCGCCCGGGTATCGTCTGAGGTTCCCGACTACTCCGAACTTCTTCCTTCGCTGATGTAATCGGGTTCGATAGATCTACATGATGCAATCAAATTGAACCGACTGACCATTCACCTCGTTTCGAATGATGATTCAAATCGTTCTCAACTTCATTGATTCAGACTGATGAATCTCAGGATTCAACGAGTTGCATCATCCCCCTGTCAACGTTCGCCGCATTGATTGCCTCATCCATGATCTACTCTCAGAGTAGATCATGGATTGCTTAACACTATGAGTTTGCTTCACGTCAAGGCCCGCTAGCCCGCTAGCCCGCTGGCGTGCTGAAACATCGGCATGATGACCCCGCCTGTCCTCCCTGTTGGGGTTTTCGCATGCGGAAACCTAGCAGCAAGGTTTTCGCATGCGGAAACCTCAGCAAGGCGCTGAGCTGGAACGATATGTGCACGAAGAAATGGGATTTGGCACACCATCTGAGGGTACGTAGGATCTCACCACGCGAAGCGGGCCACCCCCGGCATGGGGTGGCCCGCGTGTTCCGTCGTGCGGTCTCGTAGCCACAGAAAGGAACCTTCTCATCATGACACAGGCCAGCCGTTCCAAGCCCTCAGCGGCCGATCGCCCGATCACCTGGCGGGAAGCCACCATCTACGTCCACGGGGCGCTCACCACGCTCAGCCTGCACAACCATGTCGGCTGGCCGACGACTACCGCTGCCTCAGTCGGCCTGACGGGTCCCGTCCTGTGGGAGCTACTGCGCCGCCAGCGCTGAGCACGGCGCAGTAAGGTAAGTAAGGTAAGTAAGGCTCCATCAGCCCCGGTTGTCCCTCGGACAGCCGGGGCTTTTGCGTGCCCGCACATGGAAGGACCGCATGTCCGAAGGCGTCCGTACGATTCACCAGCGGGGTTCCCGCTACTACGTCCATCCCGAGTCAGGCAACCTCGCCCCCTCGGTGACGTCCATCCTGAACATGGAGGCCAAGCCGTTCCTCCAGGACTGGTCGGCCGGCATGGCGGCCGAGTGCGCGGTGACCGACCTGGAGGTGGTCCAGCGCATCGCCGCCCGCGACCGCCAGGCCGCCGTGGACTTCCTGCGCTTCGCGGCCAAGCGCTACACCAAGGTCCGCGCCGACGTTGGCTCGCTGGTCCACGACTACTTCGAGCTGCGCCTGCGCGGTGAAGAAGTGCCGTACCCGCACCACGACGTGGAGCCGTACGTCCCGCACATCGAAGCGTGGCTCGACCGTTACCAGCCTGAGCTGCTGTTCGCGGAAGACGTGGCCTGGTCGCGCGAGCACGAGTACGCGGGCAGCTTCGACTTCATGGTGAAGATCAACGGCAAGACGGTCCTGGGCGACCTGAAGACCTCCAAGTCGGTCTACACCTCCGTGGCCGCGCAGCTCGCGGCCTATGCCCACGCGGACGATCTGATCACCGTGGACCGCGCGATCCAGGCGTTCCCGAGGGTCGAGGCGGGGGCGGTGCTGCACATCACCCCGGCCCGCGCCGAGTTCCGCCCGGTCAAGATCGACCGCGCCGTGTTCGAGCGCTTCCTCACCCTGCGCAAGCGCTTCACCGACGACCGGGCCTCGGACGCCGGGATCATCGGCCGCGTCGCCTGGAAGAACGAGGTCGGACACCTGACCGGCACCGCCCGCCGCGCTGCCTGACCGGGGCTTGTTAACCCTCCCGCCTCACACATCACGGGGCCGACCGACCGGCGGCCCCGCCCCGATAGAACGGAAGCACTTGAGCAACGCACTCGACAACATCTTCGCCAGCGACCCCGAGCTGGCCGAGCGCGCGGAGCGCGCCGAAGCTGCGGCCCGCCCGGACCTGGCCGGCGTCTTCCGCAACTATGAGGCGGCCCCCGATGGTGGCTTCCCGGTCGCCCAGCACCAGTGGATGGTGACCACCGCGCTGCCGACCACCGCCGAGGCCGTGGCCGAGCTGCTGGGCGGCGAGCCGTACGAGCGGGAGACCGAGGCCGAGGACGCCATGGCGGTCAAGACGAACGCCGACCGGGTCGAAGTCGTCATCGACGGCCCCGAAGCCGTCTCGCTCGACTTCAAGCAGTGGGTTAACGGCAAGCTCGCCCACCACTGCGACACCCGCACCTTCCTGTCGCCGCCGGAGGACGTCGGTGTGCCGTGCCGCTGTCCCGGCACCATCGCCGAGCTGAAGGACCGGGCGAAGGCCGAGCGCGGGCCGAAGCCCAGCATCGAGATCGATTTCACCCTGCCCCATGCCCTGGAGCTGGGCCGCTTCCGCTACAAGTCGTCCGGCTGGTCGCTGATCCCCGAACTGCCCGCGCTGAAGGGCGCGCTGGCCCGCTCCGGCGGCCCGTCGCTCGCCCACCTCATCAACGAGCGGGTGCAGTACACGAGTAAGGCCGGCCGCGATGTCGACTACCAGAAGGCCGCGGTGAAGGTCATCAAGCCGTACGAGCAGGCCGTCCTCGACAGCCCCTCGGCCGCGATCGAGGAGGAGCCGCCGTTCTAACCGGCGCTCCACCCACCAGCACCACCAGCGGGACCGGTCCTTCAGGGCCGGTCCCGCTCCCGTTTCCTCTGGAGAGAGAACCACTTGCACACCCTGACCGGCTCCGAGCCGATCCCGGCCCGGCTGATCAACCCCCTTCCGGACGTCGACCGCGCGCAGGAGATCATGCGCCTGGCGTTCCGCGAATCCCCCCGGCCGCCGTCGGCCGGCACCCGCAACAGCCAGGCCAAACTGACCGAGCGCAAGGTCTACGCCATCCGCCGCGCCGCCGACCTGGGCGCCAGCCTCTCCGCCCTCGCGGAGGCGTTCGGCATATCCGAGCGCGCCTGCCGCCACATCGCCCGCCGGACCTCCTGGGCTCACCTTCCCGAGGAGGGGACTGCCCGTTGACCGACCACTCCATCCCGCTGTGGACGGTCCCGCCCGAGCAGCGCCGGGCCTTCCTGCACGGCCGGGCCCGCGCGCTCGCCGCCGAGGGCGCATCCCCGCGCCGCCTGCTGCGTGCCTCCGACGCGGCCCACACCGCCGACTTCCGCGAACCCCGGCCCCCGGAGGAAACATGATCTACCGCATCGGACCCGACTGTGCCCCGGCGATCGGCGACCTCTACACCGCCGGCCCCGGCGACACGATCGTCTTCCTCGCGGGCTCGCGCGAGCGCGAGGACTGGCTGCGCTTCTGGCAGGCCGCAGCGGTCGCCGTGTTTCGGGGCGCTGCCCTGACGGTGGTGACCGCCTAGTGGCCAACCGTGCGAAGGCGAAGGGCACCGCCTGGGAGTCCGCGGTGGCCGACTACCTGAACGAACAGCTCGGCCAGTACCGGGAGTTCTGGAAGGACGGCGACCGGGCGGTGCGCTGGAAGGACCCGCTGGACCCTGACAACGTGCGCCGCAACGTTCAGGAGGGCGTGGCCGACATCGGCGACCTGGGGGTGCGCCCGTTCGCCGGGGAGTGCAAGGCGGAGAAGTCGTACGACCTCGCTTCGTACGTCCGGCAAGCGGAGGCGGAGGCGAAGAACTCGGGGATGCGCTTCGGGGTCGCGTACGTGAAGCGGCCCCGGGCCCGGACCGAGGACGGGTACGCCGTCACCTCTATCCGCACGCACGCGGCGATCGTCAAGGCCCTTCGGGAGGCCGGTTACTAGAGAGAGGAGAGGGCCGTGCGCATGTCGGCGATCCTGGGCCGCCTTGAGGAGTGGCGGGACTACCAGCCCGGCGAGTGGGTCGCCCGCTGCCCGGCCCACGACGACGGGAAGCCGTCGCTGTGGATCAACCTGAAGACGTCCGGCATGGTGGGCCTGGCCTGCCGCGCCGGGTGCGCCTTCGAGGACATCGTCGCCGGGATGGGCCTGCTGCCCCGGAACCTGTTCAACGTGGACGCCGAGGGACTGGTCGCCGTCGCCGAGGCCCGGCCGGAGCCCGTCTCCCCGTACCTGACGGCCGGGCTGCGGGTGTGGCTGGATGGTCTGCCGGCCGGTGAGCCGGATGCCGCCCCGGCCGTGGCCTACGCGCAGAAACGTTTTGGTCTTTCCTCGGCCGAGCAGGCCCGGTTGGACCTGCGCTGGTGGTCCGGTCCGCAGCCGTGCCCCGACTGGGTTCCGACCTCGTTCGTTCGTTATCCCCGCCTCGTCGTTCCGATGCTCGACTTCGCGGGAGTGGCCAGGGGCGCCCAAGGCCGGGACCTGTCGGGGCGCTGCCCGGTGCGGTGGATCTCGCTCGCCAACCCGGACGGGTTCGAGTGGCAGCGCTACGGGGTGTTCCCCGGGCCGGACCCGGATGGCCCGTGGGTGATCGCCGAGGGTCTGTCGGACCCGCTGGCGGTCGTCGCCGACGGCTTCAACGCCGTCGGGGTCCGCGGAGCCGCGCTGCTCAACAAGGACCCCGTGACCCTGGACGCGCTGGCCGCCGGCCTCGCCGACAAGGACGTGCGGGTGTGCGGCGACAACGACAGGTCGGGCCTCGCCTTCGCCCAGACCATCCTGGCCGCCCTTCACGAACGGGGCGTGCCCGCCCGGCGGTTGACCCTGCCCGCTGGTTTCAAGGACTACGCAGTTTGGAGAGAGAAGCGGTGACGGCGTACGCCATCGACAGCCTGACCACCCCCTACGAGCCGGAACGGCCGTCGCTGACCCTGCCGCCGGCCGAGGCGGTGGCCGCCTATCGCGAGGCGGCGTCCCGCTACGGGGCCTCGGACATCGTCAACGCCCACGCCTTGGTGCAGTACACCAAGGGCGGCATCAAGTACGCCGACGGTGTCGGGTTCCACGTGTGGAACGGGACGCACTGGGTGCGCAACGAGGTGCTGGTGCGCCAGGCCGCCCACGACCTCGGGGCGGCGATGGTGGAGACGCTGGCGAGGGAGAAGGAGGTCATCCGCGCCGCACTGGCGCTGAAGCTCGCCGGGGACGCGCTGGAGGCGGAGTACGAGAAGCAGGTCGCGGCCCTGCCGCTGGCGAAGGCGTCGAAGGGCTTCACCATGGCGCGCAGGATTGACGATTTGATCAGGGAGTTGGCGTCGGTTCGCGGGGTCCACTGCGAGGTGGACGACTTCGACAACCAGCCGCACCTGCTCAGCTTCGCCAACGGGACCGTCGACCTTCGCACGGGCCGGCTCCAGCCGCATAGCCCCGACGACATGCTCACGAAGTCCCTGCCGTGGAACTACAACCGGCTGGCGAAGGCCAAGCGGTGGCGGCGCTTCCTCACGGAGGTGTTCCCCACCGAGCCGTCGATGGTCGACTACATCCGTCGGCTGTGCGGGTACGGCATCACCGGGTCCACTGCGGAGCAGGCGTTCGCGGTGTTGATCGGCATCGGCGCGAACGGCAAGTCGGTGTTCCTGGACACCCTCTCGCACGTGTTCGGGGACCTGTCGGAGACGACCAGGTTCGAGACCTTCGAGGACCGGGGCTCCAGTATTCCGGCTGACCTGGCCGCGCTGCGCGGGGCCAGGATGGTGATGGCCAGCGAGGGTGAGGCGGGCAGAGCGATGAGTGAGTCCGTCCTGAAGCGCGCCACCGGGTCGGACCGGCTGACCGCGAGGTTCATGAGAGAGAACTTCTTCAGTTATCAGCCGTGCTTCCTTCTGTGGCTGGCGTCCAACCACTCACCCCAATTCCGCTCCCAGGACACCGGGTTGTGGAGGCGCGTGAAGTTGATCAAGTTCGATCGCTACTTCGCTCCGGAGGAGCGGGACCACGGCATCTTCGAGGAGCTGCGTTCCGAAGCCGAGGGCATCGCTGCCTGGGCGGTGGCCGGCGCAGTGGAGTGGTACGCCGAGGGCCTGAAGGAGCCCGACTGCATCAAGGCCGCGACCTCCAACTTCAAGGAGAACAGCGACGCCTTGGCGGAATTCCTGACGGACATCATGGTGAAAACTGGCGGCGAGCGGGACCACGTGCCCGCCCAGGATGCCTACAACGCGTACCGGGACTGGGCCGAGGCCCAGGGCGAGAAGGCCTGGACCCGCCGCGGATTCATCAGCGCGCTGGACGAGCGCGGCATCCGCCAGCACCGCATGAACAAGGGCCGGATGCTGCTCGGCGTGCGCTTCGCCGCCGAGCCAACAGCCGCAGGCCCCGGGATCTTCGCCCCCACCAACGACTAGGAAATGAGCACATGCGGGTACACCCGTACCGGCTGGCTGGAGAGTCAGTCACGATCAAGGTCCCCGAACGAGTGGACGACCTGCGGGAGTTCCGCACCTGGTGGACCGCCCACGCGGCGGCCGGCACGCTGATCGGCTTCGACACCGAGACCACCGGCCTGGCGTGGACGGACCGAATACGCCTCGTCCAGTTCGGCGACACCCACACCGCGTGGGTGATCCCCATCGAACTCGGCGGCCCGTTCCGCGCGGCGGCGATCGAGGCGCTGAGCAAGCTGCCCCGCCTCGTCGCGCATAACCTGGCATTCGACGCGCTGAAGGTGGACACCGAGTTCGGCATCAAGCTCGAAGACCTCTACCCGCGTGCCCAGGACTCCCGGGTGGCCGCCCATCTGCTCGACTCCCGCCACGACTACGAGGGTGGCGTCGGCCTGTCGCTCAAGCCGCTGTCGGCCTGGTACGTCGACCCGGCCTCGCCCGACACGCAGAACGACCTGACGAAGGTCTTCAACAGCATGGGCCTCACCAAGGAGAACGGCTGGGCTCGGATCGCCCTCTCACACGACGTCTACGAGCTGTACGCCGGTCTCGACGCGCTGCTCGTCGCCCGGCTGCTGCCCAAGCTGCTGGAGCGGTACAAGGCCGAGGGCCTGCGCTCGGCCCTGCTGCCCTACGAACACCGGATCGCCCTGGTGTGCGCGAAGCTCCAGCGCACCGGCATGCTGATCGACCCGGCCTATACCAAGGGCCTGGTCGGCCGCCTGGCGGACGAGAAGAAGCGGTTCTCCGACGTGGCGGCGCGATTCGGCGTGGCCTCGGTGAA
Organism: Streptomyces sp. FH025; assembly: GCF_017427025.1. GTDB lineage: Bacteria > Actinomycetota > Actinomycetes > Streptomycetales > Streptomycetaceae > Kitasatospora. The sequence goes on along the minus strand of NZ_JAFLNG010000142.1, from coordinate 3,929 downwards.
TAGCCCGGATCAGGTGTCCGCAGCATTGCTCGGGATGGGCGAGCGGTTGACGGAGAGGACCGACAGCGGGGCGCTGTCGGTGGCCAAGGAGGTGCTGCTGCCGCTGGCGGACCTGGACCAGGACTGGAAGCGGCTGGGGATGCGCGAGCCCAACCCGCTCGCGGACGCCGTGCTGCGGGCGAAGCGCGCCGGGAAATGGTCCACCTCCTATGCCGAGGCGATGCTGGACAACCGGGACCACTTCGACCGCATCCACCCGAAGATCAACCCCATGGGGGCGATCACGGCCCGTGCCTCCCATTCCGACCCCGCGATGGCGCAACTTCCCTCGCACGGTTGGGAGGTGCGCCGGTGCGTCGTCGCGGAGGAGGGGAGCGTGTACTTCTCCGTCGACCAGCAGGCCGTCGAACTCCGGGTGCTGGCCGCCCTGTCGCAGGAGTCTCGGATGATCCGGGCCATCGCCTCGGGTGCGGACCTGCACGGTTTCGCGGCGGAGATGATGTACGGCGAGGGCTACGACAAGGGGCAGCGCACGCTGGCGAAGATCGCCGGCCTGGGGACTGCCTACCAGGGCGGGGCTGCGACGCTAGCCAAACAGACCGGCCAGGAGGTGGCGGTCATGCGGGACACGCTCCAGCGCTACGGCCGGGCCTTCCCGGGCATCAAGAGGTGGGCCCGCAAACTGCAACGCCAGGCCCTCGCCGAGGGATGCACGATGACCACGGTGATCGGCCGGAGGCTCCACCTGGACCGCGACAAGTTGTACAAGGGCGTCGCCTACGCCTGCCAGTCGACCGCCCGCGACACGATGGGGCAGGCGCTGATCACGATGGACGATCAGGGTCTGACCCCCTACCTCACCATGTGGGTGCACGACGAGGTCGTGGGCACGGCCCCGAAGCGGGAGGCTGCGGACGTGGCCCAGGCGTGTGCGGACGCCATGAAGATGACGCTGCTCGGGGTGCCGCTGGACACCGACGCCGAGGTGTACGGGCCCTCCTGGGCCGACGGCTACGGGCTCCCGGAGGAGTGGGCCTATGCAGCGTGAGCCCGAGAGCGAGTTCACCCAGTTCTGCGAGGTGTGCGACGACGAGAAACCCCTCGGGCAGTTCGGCCGGCGCAAGCGCGCACCCAACGGCCGGGCGAACGTCTGCCGACGATGCGTGAGGGCGGCGAACAACAAGGCGAACCGTGATCCGTCCGTTGTCCGCAGGAGGCGGGACGCCCGGCTGCGGCGGGTCTACGGCATCACGCTGAGTGACTATGAGCGGATGGGTCGCCAGCAGCGGTGGCGCTGCGCGATCTGCGGGCAGAAGGCCGCCGCCGGGGACCGTCTGGTGGTGGACCACGACCACGATAAGCCTCACGGACTCGCCGTCAGAAGACTGTTGTGCAGGGGCGAGAACGCCGCTTTGGGGCACTTCGGCGACTCCTCCGACCGGCTTGATCTCGGGGCCGCATACCTCCGCAAACACGGCAAATGAGATTCAATTCACATTACCTACTCTTTGCATACATATATGCAGATAGTGGGCTTGATCGAGCCATAGGCGACTATTTACTAACTCTTCACATGTTGAGTACACAACGAACACACGCCTAAGCTCCCCCTCGCACGCTGCGCCGGAGGATGCGCGGCCAGTCACAAGGAGTAGCGATGCGGCGGGGAGGATGGTCCCGTTCAGGCGGCTCTCGTCGCCACCTCCGCCGCATCGCCCGAGTCCGCCGGGAGATCGCCCGGACCATCTCTCCCGCCCTGGCGTTGGCCGTTCGCCTCGCCATGGGCATCACCGACAGAAGTCGTCTCAGCATCGAGCCCCCGGCCGAGGAGCCCTCCGAATGGGGCCCCGCCTGGAAGCGCCTCCGGACGTTAGCAACCCTGCACACCCATCGGTCGGTCCGGCCGTCACCCCACCGGGCGCGCGTCGAACGCGCCCTCCACTTGCGTCTCGCTCGCTGCATGGCCCTGTTCTCGCGATGCCTCACTCTCGCCGCGGCGTCGGCAATACGCCGAAGCCGTGCGGGAGTTCTCGCGGCCTGATCTGACACCAGGCCCCTTCAGGCCCCTGCCCTTCGGCTGAACCCGAACCGGCAGGGGCTTCTTCATGCCCCGACGCGGCCGTGCGCCCGCCGGGGCTTTGTCATGCCCTGACGCGGCCTGAGCGCCGGCCGCTGACTTCGCCATGCCTTTTTGCGGTCCGCCGCGCGGCGATACCGCACGCCTCGATCACTGTTCTGTACATGTCAAGGAATCTTCATGTCTTCCCCCTGCATCACCCCCGCTCTGATCCGCCAGGCCCAGACCCCCAAGCCGCTGCCCGCCCTCACTGGCATGGGCAAGCTCGACCTGGGCCGGGTGGCAACGGAGGAGATCCTGAACGGGCTTGAGGGCATCGCCCGGTCCGTATCCCGCAAGCGGGCCCAGCAGATGGAGGGTGACAGCCACCAGGCCGCGCAGGACATCGCCCAGGAGATGCGGCTGAGCTTCTGGCGCGCCCTCCAGGACTGGGACGTCGACGGCCCCAACACGGCCGAGTTCACCTCGTACGCCTTCCAGCGGGCCAAGCTCGACGGCCGGGCCGCCGCCACCCGCGAGATCGCCCCCGCCGCGCCGAGGTCGGCCGCAGGCGCCTTCATGGGTGCCCTCTCCCGCTGCGGCGGGGACTTCGAGGCCGCGAAGGACGAACTGGTCAACCACCCGGACGCCAAGCGGCGGTTCACCCCCGCGCACGCCGAGTTCGTCGCCGCTGCCTTCGTCCGTCCTACGCCGATCGCCACCGTCTCCGAGGGCTCGCTCGAAGCCTCGCCCGCCCAGGACCCGGACCACCTGGTCGAGTACACCTCGCTCGGCACCGCCCCGCGCACCGCCCGCCTGCACCTGGCCGTCACCAACGGCCGGCCGGTCGTCGCCGGAGCGACCACGGTCGGCTGGTGCACCGACCTCCAGCCCTCCCTGGCCCACAACCCGCTCGCCGTCTCCCGCGACGCCGTGCGCTGCAAAGGCGTGAAGGTCACCGGCACCAAGCGCGGCAAGCACGCCACCGGGGCCATCGTCGACCACGCGGCGGAGGCCGAGACCAGTGCCCGCTTCGCCGCCGCCGCTCAGGTGAAGGCCATCGAGCTGCTGGCCCGAATGTCCCCGACCGAAGTCGCCATCGCCCACCTCGCCTACGGCTTCGACGGCAACCCGCCGATGCTCACCGACGCCGGGAAGCTCGACGCCACCGCGATAGCCGAGGCTCTGGGCAAGACCCCCGGCACGGTCAAAGCCACCTGGTCGCGCGCCATGCGCAAGCTGCGGGCCGCCGCGTGAGCACCGCTGTTAACCGCTCTGCCTCAACCCTTCCGGACCCTCACGGAACGGAACACGCGATGAAGAACCCCACGGGCACCTACGCCCTGCCCGACGGCGTGACCCTGCACGTCACCCCCGACGACAACGACGGCTACCGCCTGGAGATCACCCGCGACGGCCAGAGCGTCCGCTACGACGGCGGGCACTCCGCCCGCGAAGTCCAGGCGTTCGTGACCCTGCTCAGCTAGATGATGGAGACAACCCCGATGACAACCGCAACCGAGACCGTCCGCCTGGACGAGCAGCGCTTCCCCTGCAAGTACGACGGCCCCCGCGACTACGCACGCACCCACGTGGACGCCGAGGGTGACATCGGCCTACTCGTCCACTGTGGTGAGACCACCGCCTCCATCTACCTGAACCCGGAGGTCGCCGAGTCCCTGGGCAACACACTGGTCCAGTCAGCCGCCCAGTCCCGCGCGGTCGTCCAGGAGATCGAGCGTGTCCGCCAGGAGGAGGCAGAGGCCGCCCGACGCCTCGGCGAATTGGAAGCTGCCCGCCAAGCTGAGCAGGCACGCCAGGCCGGACAGCCCTACCTCACGGCCGGCGGCTCTACCTCGCCCACCGCCCTCCC